>NZ_JBEXSZ010000083.1:0-35597 GCF_040613865.1 Streptomyces sp. NPDC006197
CCGCGATGTTCAAGCGCAACGGCGTCTACTTCCTGCTCACCTCCTGGGCCACCGGCTGGGCGCCCAACCAGCAGAAGTACGCCACCGCCACCAGCGTCACGGGCAGTTGGAGCGGTCTGAAGGACGTCGGCAACTCCACCACCTACCGCAGCCAGACGGCCTACGTCCTGCCGGTGCAGGGGACCAACGGGACGAGCTACCTCTACATGGGTGACCGCTGGGGCAACTCCATGGGCGGCATGGTCCAGGACTCCCTGTACGTCTGGCTCCCGCTGAAGTTCCCCACCAAGACCACCATGACCATGGACTACTCGCCCAGGATCACCATCGATGCCGCGGCCGGCAAGGTGACCGGGATGAACGTGATCTGGGAGACGCTGTCGGTCCGCAGCAGCGGCAAGTGCGCCGACGTCTCCAACTTCGACTCCGCCGACGGTGCCCAGATCGTCCAGTGGGGCTGCGGCGGAGACATCAACCAGCAGTACTGGTTCAAGAACGTGGGCACCAGCGGCTACGTCCAGATCATGGCCCGCAACAGCGGCAAGTGCCTCGAAGTGAGCGGAGCGTCCACCGAGGACGGCGCCCCGGTCGTCCAGAAGACCTGCGGCACCACGAAGGCCCAGCACTGGAAGGTCGAGCCCACGGGTGACGCCGGCTACGACCAGCTGGTCGCCCGGCTCGGCGGCAAGTGCCTGGACGTCGCCGACTACTCGTACGCCGACGGCGCCAAGCTCGACCAGTGGACCTGCAACGGCGGGCAGAACCAGCAGTGGGTGAGGACCACCGCCTGACGGCGGCCCTCCTTCCGGGTGCCCCTCCAGCCTCAGGGCGGAGGGGCACTCCCTTGTGTCCAGGGGCCGCTGACGCGAAGTCACAGCCGGATAACGGGTCTGAACCAGGAGTTCCCGACTGTTCATCTGTGAGGACTTCTGTGTAAATCTGTTGATCCTTGGCCGGGCTCAGTCTCATCAGCGCCCGGCCGTGAATGGCCGTGCACCGACCCCCAGATGCTCCCCAAGGAGATTTCGTGCACCTGTCCCGTTCTCTTCGCGCCGCCCTCGCGGTCACCGTCGCGGTAGCCGTGCTGCCGCTCGCCGCCTCCGCCTCCGCCCGCGCCGCGGGTGACGAGGCGGCGTCCTCCGGTGCCACCGCGGTCACCAAGCGCCCCAAGTCGCTGGTGATCGGTATCGACGGCGCGACCTTCGCCAAGTTCGAGAAGGCGAAGATGCCGAGGATCAAGGGCCTCATGGCGGCCGGCCTGACCGCCACCAGCAACCTCTACGCGAACCCGATGGCCCCCACCTCCTCGGGCCCGGGCTGGTCGACCATCGCCACCGGCACCTGGCCCGACAAGCACAAGGTCGTCGACAACAGCTTCACCGGAGCCCGCTTCGACCTCTACCCCGACTACGCCACCCGTCTGGAGAGCGCCGCCCCCACGCTCAACACCCTGGTCGTGGGCACCTGGAGCCCGATCCCCACCACCGTCTTCGGGCCCGCCGTCGACACCCGCCTCGGAGGCGTCAGCGACGCCGACACCACGACGACCGCCGTCTCCAGGCTCAGGACCACCGACGCGGACGCCACCTTCGTCCACCTCGACGACGTCGACGGCGCCGGCCATTACCACGGCACCGAGCACCGGGCCTACCTGGACGCCCTCAACACCGCCGACACCGAGGTCGGCCAGATGCTCGACGCCGTCACCTCCCGCGCCACGTACGCCGACGAGGACTGGCAGATCGTCATCACCGCCGACCACGGCCACATGCCCACCGGGGGTCACGGCGGAAACACCCCCGCCGAGCGCCAGACGTTCGTCATCGCCAAGGGCACCGGTTTCACCCCGGGTTCGGTCCGATACGACGTCAAGGTCACCGACATCGCCCCGACCGTCCTCTCCCACCTCGGCGTCACCCTCGACCCGGCGTGGCAGCTCGACGGCAAGCCGATCGGCACCCTCACGCCCGACGCCTTCGACGCCCTGCGCCCCTCCCTGAACACCCGGGCCGACGAACTCGCCCTGCCCTCCACCCTCAAGGGCTGGACCACCACCGCGCCCACCGGCTGGACCATCGACAACTCCGCCATGCCCACGGGTGGTGTGACCGAGTGGCGCGGCTGGTCCTTCGCGACCGACGAGTTCTGGACCAACACCGACCTGGGGCAGGGCCGCGAGACCAACGTCCGGGCGCGCGACGTCTTCGCCGTCGCCGATTCCGACGAGTGGGACGACAAGGCCCACGGCGCCGGGCAGTTCGACTCCACGCTCGTCAGCCCGGCCTTCACCGTGACCGGCGGTGCGTCGGCGACCGTCTCGTACGCGACGAACTACAAGGTGGACGGCCCGCAGACCGGAGACGTCCACATCTCCTTCGACGGCGGCCCCCGGCAGCTCCTGCAGTCCTACCGCGCGGACCGCAACGCCTTCGAGAAGCTCACCGTCGCCGTCCCGGCCGGCGCCACCACTGCCCGGCTGTCCTTCCGCTACACGGGCACCAACAGCGCCTTCTGGACGATCGACCAGGTCGCCCTCACCTCCTGATCGCGTCGCCTGACAGGACGGAGGAGCCGGGAGCGCGTCATGACGCGCTCCCGGCTCCCGGTGCCTCAGGGGTTGACGGTGAGAGCGACGTCGTCGATCACGAAGGAGGTCTGGTACCAGTTGTCCTCCGCGCCCGTGAACTTCAGGGTGACGCTCTGCCCGGCGAAGGCGGACAGGTCATAGGTCTTCTTCACGTAGCCCTCGGTGGCGTCCAGGTTGGAGGACGTGGCCAGGGTGGTGGCGTTGGTGGGGTCCTTCACCGTGACCGTGACGTTGCTGGTGCCCAGTGTGGTGGTGGTACCGGTGATCAGGCCGGTGGAGGCGTTGATCGACAGGCCCGCGGGCAGACCGGTGGCCGAGTAGGTCAGCGGGCCGGGGTTGGTGCTGGTGGCCTGGATCTGCAGGTTCGCGGCGGTGCTGGCCGCCGTGTACTGGCTGCCCGG
Source organism: Streptomyces sp. NPDC006197 (assembly GCF_040613865.1). Taxonomy (NCBI): domain Bacteria; kingdom Bacillati; phylum Actinomycetota; class Actinomycetes; order Kitasatosporales; family Streptomycetaceae; genus Streptomyces; species Streptomyces sp. NPDC006197. Next base: position 2,989 of record NZ_JBEXSZ010000083.1, read on the forward strand.
GTTGGTGGCGTTGTTGTAGGTGGTGCTGGAGGTCATGTACGTGGTGAGCGCCCGGTACCAGATCTTAGCGGCGGCGTCGCGGCCGATCGCGGTGACCGGCAGGCCGTCTACATGTCACTAGTGCGCAAGAGAGTCAACACACGCGCAGCATCGGGAGCCGGCCGTGGGGCGGGCGGCTCGGAAGCGAGCTGCGCGGCTTGACGAAAGAGGCCTGTGAATGGCACGGGCCGGAGAAAAACTTTGTATGGTTGCGCAAACATGCGTGCCTCGGCAAGAGTGAGCGCCAAGAAATCCGCCTTGGTGCGCCGAAGTCGCGGTGAGCTTCGCGTGCGGGGAAGCTACGTCCGGGTAAGTCTTGACGCCCTCCCTTCGGCGCTGCCACGGTTCGTTCGAAAGTGCTCAGAAGTTGGTCTGACTTCGCACAATCACGCACGGCAGGTGTTTCCAGTCGCCGCCTTGTGCCGCGCCGCACTTCCGGCGGAGTGCGGCGCGCCCGACCGCGCCCGAAGCCGTGCGTCCCCCTCCATCGAAGGAGTCATCCATGCGCTCCACGCGCCCACGGGGCAGAGACCTCGCCACTCTCGCCGCCGTCACCCTCGCTCTCGCCATCCCCGTGCCGGCGACGGCCGCAGCGGCGGCCGTCTCGGAAACGGCCGTCGAGGCCGCCGCCGCCCCGGCCGTCGTACCCCAGCCCGTGTCCCAGACGAACCTCACCGGCACCGGCTTCACCCTGAGTGCCCAGACGCCGGTGAACGTCATCTCCTCCAGCGACCCTGACGCCGCGGGCGTCGGCGCGTACCTCGCCGGGGTGCTGGCCCCCGCGACCGGCTACACGCTCCCGGTCACCACCACGTCCCAGCCCGCGAGCCAGGCGATCGTCCTGAACCCCAACGGTTCCACGGACCTGGGCGCCGAGGGCTACACCCTGTCCTCGTCCAGCACCGGCGTGACCGTGACCGCGCACGGAGCGCAGGGCCTGTTCCGCGGAGTACAGACCCTGCGCCAACTGCTGCCGGCGGCCATCGAGTCCACCACGGTCAAGCCCGGCCCCTGGACCGTCGCCCCCGTGCAGATCTCGGACACGCCCCGGTACGCCTACCGCGGCGTCATGGTGGACGTCGCCCGGCGCTACTTCCCGATGTCCCAGCTGAAGCGGTACATCGACCAGGCCGCGGCCTACAAGATCAACACCCTCCACCTGCACCTGACGGACGACCAGGGCTGGCGCATCGCGATCGGTGCGATACCCAGCCTCACCACGGTCGGCGCGAGCACGCAGAGCGGCTTCACCGGTGGGACCACCTGGTACTACACCGCCGCCGAGTACCAGGAGATCGTGGCCTACGCCAAGTCCCGCTTCATGACCGTCGTCCCCGAGATCGACGGCCCCGGCCACACCAGCGCCGCACTGGCGTCCGTCGCCAACCTCAACTGCGACAACAAGGCGATCAAGCCGTACTCGGGCTTCGAGGTCGGCATCAGCCTCTACTGTCTGAGCGACGCCCAGCACATATCCAACGTCAGCGGCTTCCTCACCACCGTGATCGACACCGTGGCGGCGATGACGCCCGGACCGTACGTCCACGTCGGCGGCGACGAGACGCCGCAGGCCACCTCGTCCCAGTACGCCGCCTACGTCTCCGCCGCCACCGCGGCCGCGACCGCGCGGGGCAAGACCGTGATGGGCTGGCACCAGCTCGGACAGTCGACGATCCCCGCGAACAGCGTCATGCAGTGGTGGGGCGACGCCGACGACCGGGCCAGCATCGGCACCTCCGGCGAGACGCAGGACGTCCAGTTCGTCCGCAACGCCGTCCAGCAGAACGCCAAGTTCGTCATGTCCCCCTCGGACCACGCGTACCTGGACATGAAGTACGACTCCTCGACCCCGTACGGCCTCTCCTGGCAGGGCTACGTCCCGCTGAGCAAGGCCTACGACTGGGACCCCACGACCTCGACGGCCAAGCCGAACGGCACCGGCTCCCTCGTCCCGGCCGACAAGATCGTCGGCGTCGAGGCGGCCCTGTGGGCAGACCGTGCTTACGCGGGAAGCGACCAGCTCCCCACGTCCACCAGCCAGTTCCCCGAGCCGTACGTGTACGCCGAGCACATGACCTTCCCGCGCCTGCCCGCCATCGCCGAGATCGGCTGGTCGCCGCAGTCCACCCACAACTACACGGACTTCAGCCGCCGTCTGGGCACCCATGGTCCGCGCTGGACCGCGGCGGGGATCGGCTACTACGCCGCCCCCGACGTCCCCTGGACCAGCGGCGGCGGCTCCGGCGGCGCCTTCAACGGCGTCCACACCGTCGCCACCGGCGGCCAGGCCCTGGAGGTCCCCGCCGGCGCGACCAACGGCACACAGCTCCGCACCTCCGCGCTGCTCGGCGGCAACAGCCAGAAGTGGACCTTCACCGAGCAGTCGGACGGCTCCTACACCATGGCCAACGTCGCCACCGGGCTCTGCGCCGACGTCAACGCCGGTTCCACGTCCGCCGGTGCCTCCATCATCCAGTGGACCTGCACCGGGACCACCAACCAGCGGTGGAGGGTCGCGGCGGCCACAGGCGGCGGCCACACCCTGACATCGGTCAAGAGCGGCCTCCTGATCACCACCGCCTCGACGGCCAACGGCGCCCTCGTCACCCAGCAGCCCAACAGCGGAACGGCGTTGCAGCGCTGGACCATCGGATGACACGCCGGACCGGACGGTCATGACAGAGGTGGGCCCGGACGCCGTCCGGGCCCACCTCGCGTCACACCCCTTCGGGCCGGCCGGCGAGGACGCGCAGCAGCCGCGCCACCTCGGCGGCCACCGCCTCACGCGCCGGACCCAGGTACCTGCGCGGGTCGGCGACGGCCGGGGCGGCTTGGAGCCGCTCCCTGACCGTGCGGGTGAAGAGCTGGTTGAGGTGGGTGGAGATGTTCACCTTCGTCATGCCGGCGGCGACGGCCTTCACGAGGTCCGCGTCGTCGACGCCGGAGGAACCGTGCAGGACGAGGGGGATGTCCAGGGAGTCCTTCAGACGCGCGATGAGGCCGAGGTCGAGCACGGCGTCCCGGATGATCATGGCGTGCGAGCTGCCCACGGCGACGGCGAGCGCGTCCACCGCCGTCGCCGCGGCGAACTCGCGGGCCTCGTCGGGGTCCGTACGGACATGGGGGGCGTGGGCGCCGTCCTTGCCGCCGACCTCGCCGAGCTCGGCCTCGACCCACACGTCGGCCCGGTGACAGTGGTCGGTGATCATGCGGGTGGCGGCGAGGTTCGCCTTGTACGGCAGCTTCGAGGCGTCGAACATGACCGAGGTGAAGCCGAGTTCGACGGCTTCTTGGACGAGCTCGGCGGACTCGGCGTGGTCCAGGTGGACCGCCACCGGGACGGTGGCGGCACGGGCGATCTGGAGCGTGGCGTGGGCGAGGGGGGCGAGGGCGCCGTGGTAGCGGGCCGTGTTCTCGCTGATCTGCAGGATGACCGGCAGGCCCGTCTGCTCGGCCCCGGTGACGATCGCCTCGGCGTGTTCGATCTGGACGACGTTGAACGCACCGACACCGGTGTTCGCGGCGCGCGCGGGCCCGACGATGTCGTCGGTGGGGGTCAGGGGCATGGGAGTTCTCCATGGAGTGGTGACGGGGGCGGAGGGGACGGCGGGCGAGGCGGACGGCGGTGGCCGCCCCACCCGCCGGACAGGGACTGCGACGGCGGGGGTCAGACCCCGGAGTCCTCGAGGATCACGGAGCGGGTCAGGTTGCGGGGACGGTCCGGGTCGTAGCCGCGGGCCTCGGCGAGGCGGACGGCGAGCCGCTGGGCCCGGACGAGGTCGGCGAGCGGGTCGAGAGCGCCGGGCCCGTCGCCGGACCCGGCGGAGTACAGACCGCCGACGCGGGCGATGTCCTCGGCCAGGCCGTGCGGTGCGGCACCGAAGAGCCAGGCGACCCGGCCGGGGCCGGTGATGCTGATGGGGCCGTGGCGGTACTCCATGGCCGGGTACGCCTCGGTCCAGGCCCCGGCGGCCTCGCGCATCTTGAGTCCGGCCTCCAGGGCGAGGCCGTAGGTCCAGCCGGTGCCGAGGAAGGTGAACTGCTCGGCGCCGCAGACGGCCTGGTCGAGCGGTTCCGCGATGGCGCGCTCGGCGTCCCGGGCCGCCCGGGCCAGCGGACGCACACCTGCCGGCAGGGCGCTCTCGGCTTCGAGGTGGGCCCGCAGGAGGGCGAGGACCGTGGTGGCGAACCTGGTCTGGACGACGGACTGCTCGTCGGCGAAGTCGAGGACCGCGACGGCGTCGGCGGCCGTCATGACGGGGGTCGTCGGATCGGCGGTGACGGCGCCGGTGGCGACGTCACCCTTGAGCCGGGTCAGCAGGTCGAGGACCTCGGTGGTGGTGCCGGAACGGGTGATCGCGAGGACGCGGTCGTACTTCCGGCCGTGCGGGAACTCGGAGGCGGCGAAGGCGTCGGTCTCCCCGTGTCCACCCGCTTCGCGCAGTTCCGCGTAGGCGATGGCCATGAACCAGGAGGTGCCGCAGCCGACGACCGCGACGCGCTCGCCACGGCGCGGCAGGGCGTCCGAGAAGGAGGCGACGGACTCGGCCGCACGGCGCCAGGTGTCCGGCTGGGAGTCGATCTCGACGGAGGTGCGGGAGGTTCCGAAGGTGGTCATGCGATTCCCTGAGGGTCGTAGGGGCGGGATGTCCATGGGTGGTGAGGTGCTGGAAGTGCCGTTGTCCGCTGGTGCACCGGCCTCTTCGCGCCACGTCGGACGGGGGAGTCGGTCGTGTCCTGGCGGTGGCGCGGCGGCGCGAGTCCGTCCACACGGACTTCTTGCCGGAACCGTGAGTGGATCGAGGCGTCGACCTCGCCCGCGACCGCGCACGGCACGGCCGCGGCCGAGAGGGCCACCGCCTCGCGCAGGATGTCCGGCCAGGCCGCGCGGGCGGCGAGGCCGGACGCGATCGCGGCGACGCAGGCGTCTCCCGCCCCCGTCGGATTGCCCGACAGCAGTTCGGGAGGAGCGGCCCGCCACACTCCGGTCGGGGTGACGGCCAGCAGCCCGTCCGGGCCCGCCGATGCCACGACCGTCCGCGCGCCGCGGCGGCGCAGCTCCGTGGCGGCCGCCGCCGGGTCGTCGCACCCGGTCACCTCCGCGAGCTCGCCCGCGTTGGGCTTGATCACGTCCGGCCCCGCCTCCAGAGCGGCGCTCAGGACGGGTCCCGAGGTGTCGAGGACGGTCAGCGCCCCCTCTTCGGCCGCGATCCGGATCAGGACCGCATAGGCGTCCAGGGGCAGCCCCGGAGGAGTGCTTCCGCTCAGTACGACGACGCTCGCACCGCGAACCGCGGTGGCGTAATGCCTGACGAAGGCCGCCCATTCCGTGGCGGTCACCTCCGGGCCCGACTCGTTGAAGACGGTGGCATCACCGTCGTCGCGCGAGACGACGGTGACCGTGCGCCGGGACTCGCCCGCCACGTCGACGAGGGAGGCACGGATCCCGGCGGACCGCAGACCGTCGTGGATCGTGCGGCCCGTCGACCCCCCTGCCAGGCCGGTGACGACCGGCGAGTGCCCGAGGAAGGCGAGCACCCGGGCGACGTTGATCCCTTTGCCCCCGGCCCGCTCGTGTGCCGCGAGGACACGGTGGGACGCGCGGGGCCGCAGCTCGGCGACCTCCCAGGTGACGTCGAGGGCGGCGTTGAGCGTGACAGTGACGATCATGGTGTGGGGACTCCGGTGAAAGGGGTGGGCGCGTGCTCGACCCGCGGTCCCCGCTCCGCGGCGGTCGCTCCGGGTCGGGCGGGGTCCCGTCGGCAGCGGGAGCGAGCACACGAGGAGGGGCCGCCCGGGGGCGAGGTGCTTGAGGTGGTGAGGTCCATAGCCGACGATCATTCAGAATGAGTGATTGTGAGCGTAGCAAGCATAGAGCGAGCATATTCAATCAAGCTAGGTGATGGGAAAGGTTGCGTGTGAACTTGCCCGCGGGGCGGTGCGGGGAGAGGAGGGCGCTCCCCGCATGCGATGGCCGCCGGTCCACGGGGATGCTCGATGTTGTCGCGCTACGATCAACTTCGCGCATGCTTCTCCGGTCCGACGGTCCTGTGCCGGGCGGTCGACCCCCGAGGACGCGGGCATGCGGTCGGACGTCTCAGGACAGGGAAGGGGTGCGGCACATGTCCAAGCAGGAGCGGTGGAGCAAGTTGCTCGAGCTGCTGGCGGTCGAGGGCAGGCTGGACGTGGAGCAGGCCGCCGGCGCCGTCGACGTGTCGCCCGCCACCATCCGCCGGGACCTCGACGAGCTTGCCGAGCAGCGGCTCCTCGTCCGCACCCGCGGCGGGGCGATCGCGCACGGGGTGTCGTACGAGCTTCCGTTGCGCTACAAGTCCTCCCGCCGGGCCCCCGAGAAGCAGCGGATCGCCGGCGCCGTGGCGGACCTCCTGACCGCGGGGGACGTCATCGGGCTCAACGGAGGGACGACGACCACCGAGGTGGCCCGCGCGCTGGCCCTGCGGACGAGCGGAGGCGCGGGTGAGTCGACCGAGGGGCAGTCCGGCCCCTCGTACACCGTCGTGACCAACGCGCTGAACATCGCCGGCGAGCTGGCGGTCCGTCCGCAGTTCAAGGTCGTGGTGACCGGTGGTGTGGCCCGGCCGCAGACCTATGAGCTGGTGGGACCGCTGACGGCGGGAGTGCTGAACGAGGTGGTGCTGGACGTCGCGGTCCTGGGCGTCGACGGCGTGGACCCGAAACTGGGGGTCATGACGCACCAGGAGGACGAGGCCGGCATCAGCAGGCTCTTCGCGGAGCGCGCCCGCAGGGTCGTCCTGGTGACCGACTCCTCCAAGATGGGCAAGCGCGCCTTCGCCAGGATCTGCGGCCTCGACCGCATCGACTCCATCGTCACCGACGCCGGGATCGCCCCGGACATGGCGGCCAGGCTCACCGAGGTCGGCATCGAAGTGATCACCGTCTGAGAGAACCCGCCACGGCGACGACGCCCCCGCGCACCCCAGGGTGCACGGGGGCGTCGTGCTGTTCCCGCTCCGGGAAACGCGAGCCGTCCCGCTCCCCCGTCGGGCGGGCGAGCGCCCAACGTCCGGGCGATTCGGCATCGTTCGGGTAACGGCCCCTGGTATCGAAGCCCTGTCATCGTGTTTACTTTGACCACAGCGGATGCTCGTTACTGAGCGAAATCCTGGGTTAGTGCCCAGGTTCATGCATGCTCCGAGCTGCTGTCGTTCCTGCACCCCACCGACTGCATCGTCCGACGGTCGGTACACACAAAGGCGGTACTGACGATGAAGAAGCGGATGTTCGTGGCGGCCTGCACCCTGGGCGTGCTCACCCTCACGGCCTGCGGCGGCACCGGGGACGGCAGCGGCTCGGCGAACGGCGAGGTGACCCTGAAGCTCGTCGCCGCGGACTACGGGGACAAGGCGTCGAACAGCTCGACGGCGTACTGGAACGACGTGGCGCGGCGCTTCACCGCCGCCAACCCGAAGATCAAGGTCGACGTCCAGGTCATCAACTGGAACGACATCGACACCCAGGTGAAGACGATGATCCAGAGCGGCAACGTGCCGGACGTCCTCCAGACGGGCGGCTACGCCGACAAGGTCGCCGACGACCTCCTGTACAAGGCCGACGAGGTGCTGTCGGAGCCGACCCGGAAGAACCTCATCGACAGCTTCGCCAAGGCCGGAGAGGTCGAGGGCACGCAGTACGGCATCCCGTTCGTCTCCTCCGCGCGTGCCCTCTTCTACAACAAGACGCTGTTCGCCAAGGCGGGCGTCACCGAGGCGCCCAAGTCCTGGGACGACCTCAAGGCCGCCGCGCAGAAGATCAAGGCCAAGGTTCCCGGCGTCACCCCCTACGCCCTTCCCCTCGGTCCCGAGGAGGCCCAGGGGGAGTCCCTGATATGGGAGCTCGGCAACGGCGGCGGCTACACGGACGCCAAGGGCGCCTACACGCTCGACAGCAAGGCCAACGCCGACGCGTTCTCCTGGCTGAAGGCCAACCTCGTCGGCCCCGGCCTGACCTACGCCAACCCCGCCACCACCGACCGCAAGACGGCCTTCGCCGACTTCGCGGCCGGCAAGACCGCCATGCTCAACGGACACCCCTCCCTGATCCAGATGTCCAAGGACGGCAAGGTCGACTACGGCGTCGCGCCCATCCCCGGCAAGTCCGGGGCCCTCAGGTCCACGCTCGGCGTCGCCGACTGGATGATGGCGTTCAAGGACGGCGGTCACAAGGAAGAGGTCCGCAAGTTCCTCGACTTCGCGTACTCCAAGGAGAACACGCTGAAGTTCGACGAGACCTACAACCTCATGCCGGTCACCAAGGACACGCTCCAGGAGATGACCACCAACGGCAAGCACAAGGACCTCGAACCCTTCTTCGCCCTGCTGCCGAACGCCGTCTTCTACCCGCTGGGCGACACCACCTGGGACGCCGTCTCCGCCGAGATCAAGAAGAGCGGCGGCACCGCCGTGAACGACCCCGCGAAGGTGCTGGGCGAGCTCCAGAAGAAGGCCGAGGCAGCGGTCGCCGACCAGTAGGCCCGACGCACCGTCACGGAAGGCACCCTCGTGTCCAGCACCTCATCCACCCCCCGTCCCGGCCGCGAGGGCCGGGGCGGCCTGGCCCGCCTCGGCCCCCTGCCCTGGATCGGACCCGCGGTCCTGCTCATCGTCGTGGTCGTGCTCTGGCCCGTCTACGAGATGGTCCGCACGTCGTTCCTGAAGATCAGCAGCAGCGGTTTCGTCCGCGGCTCGGCCGGATTCGACAAGTACAAGCAGCTGTTCGAAGAGCCTTCGCTGCCGTCGGTCATCCTCTCCACCGTGGTGTGGACCTCGGTCGTGGTCGCCGCGACGATGGTGATCTCCCTGGCGCTGGCCCAGCTGTTCAACCAGAAGTTCCCCGGTCGCCGCGTCACCCGCTGGGCGCTCATCGCCCCGTGGGCGGCCTCGGTCGTGATGACCGCGATCGGCTTCAAGTGGATGCTCAACCAGACCGCCGGTGTCCTCAACACGCTGATGACGGACCTCGGCCTCATCGACGGACCCGAGGACTGGCTGGGCGACCCGTCCACCGCCTGGCCGTGGATGATGTTCGTGGCGGTGTTCGTCTCGCTGCCGTTCACCACGTACACCCTGCTCGCCGGACTGCAGACCGTCCCCGCCGAGGTCTACGAAGCCGCCAAGGTCGACGGCACGACCGCCTGGCAGACGTACCTGCGGATCACCCTGCCGCTGCTGCGTCCGGCGCTGCTCGTCGGAATGGTGATCAACCTGATCAACGTCTTCAACTCGTTCCCCATCATCTGGAGCATGACCCGCGGCGGCCCCGACAGCGACACCGCCACCACCACGGTGTTCATGTACCAGCTCAAGAACGCCGACATCGGCGAGTCCGCGGCGATGTCCGTCGTCAACTTCGCCCTCGTCGTGGTCATGGTCGTCCTCTTCCTCAAGGCCAGCCGCTGGAACCAGGAGGAGAGCCGATGACTCAGCGGACCCTCGCCGTCGTACGCTCCGAGGCCCCCACCCCCGGCCCGGAGTCGCCCGCCACGCCCCCGCCGGCCCGGCGCCCGAGGACCATCACCCCTCGCACCCTCGTGATCGCGGCGGCCGCCTGGCTCCTGGCCGCGGCCTTCCTGATGCCGTACCTGGAGATGGTCGTCACCGCGCTCCGGCCGGCTGACGAACTCCGGGACGCCACCTACCTCCCGAGCGACTTCGAGTGGGCGAACTTCATCGACGTGTGGCGCGAGTCCCACCTCGGGGACAACCTCCGCGTCACCCTGCTCGTCTCCGCCGGATCCACCCTGCTCGTCCTGCTGGTGGCCATCCCCGCCGCGTACTACACCGCGCGCATGAGGTTCCGCGGCCGCAAGCTCTTCCTCCTGCTGGTGCTCATCACCCAGATGTTCCAGCCGACGTCGCTGCTGGTCGGTCTCTACCGCGAGTTCTACCAGCTGGACATGCTCAACTCGGTCTGGACCCTGATCCTCTCCAACGCGGCCTTCAACCTGGCCTTCGCGATCTGGATCCTCACCGCGTACTTCTCCTCGATCCCGGAGGCACTCGAAGAAGCCGCCATGATCGACGGCCTCGGGCGCGGAGGCGCGCTCCTGCGGATCACCCTGCCGCTGGCGATGCCCGGCGTCGTCACCGCGATGATCTTCACCTTCATCGCCGCGTGGAACGAGTTCGTCATGGGCCTGACCCTCTCCACCGTTCCGGAGAACCAGCCCCTCACGGTGGGCATCAACAGCTTCATCGGCAACTACACCGTCCAGTGGAACTACCTGTTCGCCGGATCGGTCATCGCCATCGTGCCCGTCGTCGTCCTCTTCGCGCTCATCGAGCGCAAGGTCGTCTCCGGCCTGACCGCCGGCTCCGTCAAGTAACCCGCCGCCCGCCCGCTCCCTGCCGCCTCCCGACAGCCGGCAGAGGGCGGGCCTTTTCGTGGCGCACAGCAGAGGGAAGAACCCGTGCCCAAGCACCCACCTGTCCTGACCGCGGCCGCTGCCGCCCTCGTGCTCTGCGTGTCGTCGGCAGGCTGCGCGAACACCTCCGGTGAGGTCACCCTGCGGCTGGTGGCCGCCGACTACGAGGTGTCCGACGCCCGGTCCGACAGCACCGAGCGGTACTGGGCAGAACTCGTCCGTGCCTACGAGTCCGCCCATCCCGGGATCAACGTCGAAGTGGAGATCGTGTCCTGGGACCACATCGACCGCCAGGTGGCGGACATGGTCAAGGACGGCAGGGCTCCCGACATGGCGCAGATCTCCTCCTACGCGGAGTTCGCCGAGCGGGACGACCTCTACCGCGTCGACAGTCTGCTCTCGATTCCCGTGGAGGCGAACTTCCTGCCGTCGCTCGCCGAAGCGGGGGAGTACAGAGGGACGCAGTACGGCATGCCCTTCACGTCCTCGACGAGGCTCCTCTTCTACAACAAGAAGGCGTTCGCCCAGGCAGGCATCGACAAGCCCCCCGCCACGTGGGACGAACTGAAAGCCGCGGCGGAGAAGTTGAAGAGCCGCACCGGAATCGAGTACCCCGTGGCGGTGCCGTTGGGTCCCGAAGAAGCACAGATCGAGGCGATGGCCTGGATGCTCGGAGGCGGCGGTGGCTATACCGGACTGAACGGCTCCTACGAGATCGACTCACAGAAGAACATCGACAGCCTGAACTGGGTCAAGGAGAACCTCGTGAAGACGGGACTCACGGGCCCTGTTCCACCCGAACGCCTCAACCGCAAGGACGCCTATGCGGCGTTCGTGCGCGGCGATGTGGGCATGGTCAACGGGCACCCCTCCCTGCTCCAGCCGGCGCGGGCCGCCGGCATCGAAGTCGGCAAGGTGCCCGTGCCGGGCAAGGACAGTGAGTCCCGCTCCGCGCCCGCCGTGGTCGACTGGATCATGGCGTTCAAGCACGACGGACACCGCGAGGAGATCGGGAGCTTCCTCGACTTCCTCTTCAGCGACGAGAATGTGCGGGAGTTCGCGGCGCGCAACAACCTGCTGCCGGTGACCGTTTCGGTCACACGGCAGATGGAGGCGGACCACAGGCACCGGGACCTCCACGAGTTCCTGCACGAGCTGCCGGCGTCGGTCCTGCCCCCCGTGGGCAAGACCTCGTGGGCCGCCGTGGGAGACAGCACCAAAAGGACCGTCGGCAGCGCGATGACCGACAAGGGAAGCCCTGCCGGGGCCCTGCGCCGGATCGCCGATGACGCGTTCATGGCGGAGCAGGCACGCCGGGGGTAGGGGCGGAAGGAACCGTCTCGCGGCGGCCGCGGAGTCCCGCGCCGCGGGGGAGACGCGCGACGCCCTGTCGGACTCCGGGCCGCCCCCTTCCTTGCCGATCCGCACTCTCCCCCTCGAACCGCTGATGGCGGCTCCCACGCGTACCGCCGTCGACACGGCGTCAGGCGGCAGCGGCCTCGCGCTGAAGGTCCCGGGCGAGGAGGGCCGCTCCCATGCATCCCGATCGATCCCCGAAGGCGGCGGGCAGCACCTCGGGCATGGCCTGGAAGGTCAGCCGTCGGGCGAGGGCGTCCCGCAGCGGTGCGAGGCGGCCCCTGCCCGCGTCCCCCAGTTCTCCGCCGATGACGAGGAGGTCGGGGGCGTACAGGGTGACGGCTGTCGCGAGGGCGGCGGCCAGAGCCTCCACGGCCTCCGTGCAGACGGCGCGAGCGACGGTGTCGCCCGCGTCGGCGCGGTGGTAGAGCTCGCCCGCTCCGACCCCGCGCCATTTCGTGAGCCGGGAGTACCGGTGACCGACCGCGGGGGAGGAGGCGATGGTCTCCAGGCAGCCCCGCCCACCGCAGTGGCAGGGTTCGCCGCCCGGCCGGACCACGAGGTGTCCGAGCTCGCCTGCTCCGCCTCGGCTCCCCGGCACGACCCGGCCGTCGAGCACCCACGCGGCGCCGATTCCCGTGCCGACGGAGACGAACAGGAAGTTCCGGCTGGCGCGGCCGGCGCCGAGGCGCGCCTCGGCAAGCCCACCGGCGCGCACGTCGTGGCCGAAGGCCACGGGTATTTCGAGGTGCTCGGCCACCCAGCCCCGCACCGGCATTCCCCGCCATCCCAGCGCACCGGCGAGAACCGCGCTGCCAGACGTGTCGTCGACGACGCCGGGCACCACGATCCCCGCCGCCACCGCACGGCTGCGACGGGCAAGGGTGGCGGCGCATTCGAGTACGGTCTCGAGCACGGCGTCCGGTCCTCGTTCAGGACGGGTGAACCAGCGCTCCCGATCCCGCAGGATGCCGTCGGAGCCGAGCACGCAGCCCTTGATGTACGCCCCGCCGACCTCCAGAGCGACGACGTTCATGCACCGCTCCGTTTCATGCATCGATAGTGCTCGAATATGAAGTATTTATAGCTCCAGTGAGCATCATTGAGCAATCTCGGGATGGAGGTGGCCCAGGGCCCTGACGAGGGCTGGGCAGGTCGCGGCCGGGCACGGACGCTACGTCGCGGGAGCTCCGTAGACGGCCATTTCGTAGATCGAGTAGCCCCAGGAGGTGGCACGGGCAACGCCCTGCATGCGGACGTGGGTGACGGGGCGGTCGGAGGTGATCCGGATGACGTCGTTGCCGCAGGCGGACGGTCTGCGGGTGGCGGCGGAAGTCCAGTTCACACCGTCGTCGGAGGTCTCGACGCGGTACTCGGCCGCGCACGCCGACTCCCAGGCGAGGGTCACCGCGGCGATTCGGGCGGGCGTCGCGAGCCTGATCTCCACCCACTCGTCGTCGCCGTACCCGGAGGCCCAGCGGGTCCCCGGGGAACCGTCGTTGACGTGACGGGCGGCCAGCCGGTCGAGGCCGCTCTCGACGCTGGACGCCGTCGCGGTGCCCCTCAACGCGAGGTTCTCGCCTCCGCCGGCCACGTCCCACAGCTCCAGCATGACGTCGGCCCGTACGAGGAAGGCGTCGAGGACGCCGTCGCCGACCTTCGTCCGGGCCTTCCCCCAGGTGTTGCGCACGGGATCGACCCGTACCGCCCCGGCCTGTTCCTGGAGGTCACGGGAGTGGGCCAGCAGCGCCTGGGAGCGGTCCCGGTCGCCCGCCAGGCGCGTGGCGACGGCGTCCACCATGGCGACCGTCGCGCGGCCCCACAGCTCCGTGGCGTCGAGCCACGCGTCCGCGTCGGCCACGAAGCCCTCCTGCACCGATCCGTCGCGGATCCGGGCCGGTGCCTGTGCGACGGAGACCGCGTACGTCCGTAGTGCGGCCAGGGCCTCGGTGCGCGGGCCGGTGTTCCACTCCGCCCAGAAACGCTCGATCCGGCGGCTCAGTTCGGGCGCCTGCACCTGCCACGGCGTCGCCCCGAAGGTGGGCGCGAGGTGCTCCAGGTCCGCGAAGACGCGGAGCGCCGCGGCTGCCGCCTCGTCGCCGCCCGCGAGATGGCTCATGGCCCGCCTCCAGCTCGTGTCGGCGTCGTAAGCGCGGTCGTTCCACGCGAAGTCGGCGGCACCGAACACCGCGATCTTGCTGGCGTGGGGCTGGTTCATGGGATTGGCGACGATGCCGTTCAGATGCGCGGACAGCCCGGCCTCGCGCTTGTCGTACGGAGCGAGCAGCAGCCGGCCGCTGGTGGCGCCGAAGTCGTTGACCGGGTAGTTGTCCCAGACGAAGACCTTGCGGCCGAACAGCTTCGAGGCCGCGTCCGCCTGGGCGTTGGTGATCGACGGAGGGACGACGTCGGTGCCGGTCCACATGACGACGACCGCGGGGTCGAGAGCCGCCCGCAGGGTCCGCTTGTACGCCGAGTCGCCGAGGTCCCCGTACTCCGTGGGCACCATCTGCAGGGGCCGCGTCCCCGGGTGGGAGGCCACGAAGGTGCGCTGGACGTCGTTGAGCAGGTCCACCTGCGCCTGTGCGGCGGCGGCGCGCCCGGGAGGCCCGTAGGTCCTCCGGTCCCCGTCGCAGTTCCACGAGGTGTAGTCGATGTCGTCCAGCGGCAGGGAGAACGCCCGGGCGCCCAGGTCGTGGACGGCCTGCAGCTTCGCCTTCAGCGCGGCGCGGTCCGCGGGGTCGGAGTAGCAGATGGACGCGCCCGGCGACACGGCGAAGGTGAACGCCACGTGGTTGGAGTTCGCCCGCTCGATCAGCCCGCCCAGCTCGGCGAGCTTGTCCGACGGGTACGGCTGACGCCACTTGTCGCGGTGGTACGGGTCGTCCTTCGGGGCGTACACGTAGGTGTTGGCCTTGACGTCGCCGTAGAAGTCCATCTGGTCCAGGCGCTCGGCCGGAGTCCAGGGCGTGCCGTAGAAGCCTTCGATGGTGCCGCGCAGGGGCATGGAGGGGTGGTCGCTGACGCGGGCGCCGGCGATGCTCCAGCCGCCGTCGGCGGTGCGGACGAAGAGCTGCCGCAACGTCTGGACGGCGTAGTACTGCCCGGAGGCGTCCGTGCCGCCCAGCGCGACCTGCCGCTCCGGGGCGTCCGCGGTCACCCGCAGCGCGTAGCCCTCCGCGTGGCCGGGGACGGCCGTCCCGTCGAGGGCCGCGGTGATGTCGGGCCTGGAGGCGGGGCCCAGCCGTACGGTGAGCAAGCCGCGCGGGCCGGTGTGATCCGGCGCCACGACGTCCACCCTCTCCGCGCCGTGGGCCCGCAGCTCGCGTACGAGACGGTCGCGCGCGGCCCGGTCGGTGCGGTCGTCGGCGGCCACGAGGACCCGCTCGGTGACCACGGCGTCCGTTCCCGACCTGTCGATCGACCGGGGCGTGGGGGAGACGGGGGGAAGGGCGGCGGTGACGGCAGGTGCGGTGTGGGCCGGTTGTCCCAGGCTCATCTGTCCGGCGACGAGTGCGACGAGGAGCGAGGTGCTGAGTAGGGAGCGGGGTCTCTTCACGGCTGCCTCCGACGGGGGAGAGGCAGGGCTGCCGAACCGGGAGCCCTGCACAACTGCTGGAATTGAAAGGGTTGTTGGAGAAATCCGGGCGGTACACGCTCGCACGGGGCTCGATGTGTTGTCTAGACCACCCGTCGGTCGTGGTCGTCCCGGCGGGCTCACGTGGGCACCGTGACCACTCCGCTGCCCACCGTGGCGGGCGCGCAGCGGAGCGGTCGGCGGCCGGTTCAGTTGTGGGCGGTGATCGCGGTGTCGTCGAGCAGGAAGTAGGTCGGCGTGGCCGTGTCCTCCGTGCTCGTGAACTTCAGGGTGACGTTCTGTCCGGCGACAGGGGCGAGGTCGATCGTCTTCTGCACGTAACCGGCGGACGCGTTCAGGTTGGAGTACGTGGCCAGGGCGGTGCCGTTGGCCGTGACGGTCAGCTGGTCGTACGGGGTGGTCCTGGTGCTCTCGTTGGTGACGACGCGCAGCCAGAAGCTGACGGTGGCCTTGCAGCCGTAGGGGACGAACACCGTCTGCGACAGCGTGTCGCTGACCCTGGCACCGTTGCCGCCCACCAGCGCCTTCCAGGTGCCGGTGCGGGGGAACAGCCAGGAGTTGTCGTTGCTGATGACGGTGCCGCTGCCGGTCGTGGTCCACGCGGTGTTGCCGGACTCGAAGCCCGCGTTGCCGAGCAGCTGCGTCGTGGTGCAGGCGCCGAGGGCGTAGGTGAGCCAGGAGAACGAGACGGTGTCGAGGGCGCCGGTGGAGTCCGTGACGGTGAGCGTGACGGTGTGGTTGCCGGCCGTGGTGGGAGTGCCGGTGATCTTGCCGGTGGAGGCGTTGAGGCTCAGGCCCGCGGGCAGGCCGGTGGCCGTGTGGGTCATACCGCCGGCGTTGCTGGTGACGGCCTGGATCTGCAGGCTCACCGCCGTGCCGGTCTGGGAGACCTGGTCACCGGGGTTGGTCAGTGTCACGCCCTGGGTGACGCGGGGGCCGACGCTGACCGCGGCCCAGGCGTTGGCGGCGTTCTTGTACGTGGGGCTGCCCGCCCCGTACAGGTCGGCGGCGGCCTGGAGGGTGGCGGCGCGGGCGCCCGCGTAATTGGTGTTGGAGGTCATGTAGGTGGTCAGCGCCCGGTACCAGATCTTCGCGGCCGTGTCGCGGCCGATCGGGTTGACCGGCAGGCCGTCGGAGGTCGGGCTGTTGTAGCCGACGCCGTTGACCGTCTTGGCGCCGCTGCCCTCGGAGGCCAGGTAGAACCAGTGGTTGGCTATGCCGGAGGAGCCGTGGACGTCCAGGTCGCCGACACCGGAGTACCAGGAGTCCGCGGAGTAACCGTCCTTGCTGGGCTTGTCCATGTAGCGCAGCGGCTTGCCGTCGAGGTCGATGTTGATCTTCTCGCCGATGAGGTAGTCACCGGCGTCGGCGGAGTTGTTGGCCCAGAACTCCACGGTGGTGGCCATGATGTCGGAGGTGGCCTCGTTCAGGCCGCCGGACTCGTTGCTGTAGATCAGGCCGGCGGTGTAGCCGGTGACGGCGTGTGTCATCTCGTGCGCCGCGACGTCGATCGAGGTGAGCGGGTTGGCGTTGTAGTAGCCGTCGCCGTAGGTCATGCAGAAGCAGGCTTCCCACCAGAACGCGTTCCGGTAGATGGTGTCGTAGTGGACGCGGGAGTGGGGCGCCACGCCGTCGTTCCTGACGCCGTTACGGGCGTGGACGTTCTTGTAGTAGTCCCAGGTCAGCTGCGCGCCGTAGGCGGCGTCCACACCGGCGGTCTGCGCGTTGCCGGGCGCGCCGGTGCCCCAGACGTCGTCGGAGTCGGTGAACGTCGTGCCGACGGGGATGTTGCCGCCGAAGGGGTCGTCGTAGGCGTGGTCGAGGTCAGTGGTCTTGTGGCCGCCGCGGGTGTTGTCGATCATGCTGTAGTTGCCGGCGGACCCGGAGGTGCCGATGGTGACCTGGCCGGCGTACTGGCTGTTGCCGGTGCCGTTCTTGACGGCCTGGTACTCGAAGAGCTTGGCGCCGGTGGCCGCGTCGGTGATGACGTGCAGCTCGGAGGGGGTCTTGTCGTGCTGGATGCCGCCGACGACGGTCTCCCAGGCCAGGGTCGGCCTGTCGGCGGCGGCCCAGACGACCTTGCGGACCGAGTCGGCCTTGGCGGACGTGGCACCCTCGGCGTCGGCTCGGCCCAGCGCGAAGGACCTCGCCGAGTCGGCGGTCTTGACCGCGGTGGTGGAGGCGACGGTGATCGTCGCCCGGGTGGCCTTGGTGACGCTCTTGACGGCACCGTTGGCGGCCGAGTGCACGACCAGGTCACCGCCGAGGACCGGCAGGCCGGCGAAGGTCCGCTCGTAGCGGGTGTGCAGCGTGCCGTCGGCGTCCTTCAGGACGGACTTCGGCAGCAACCGCTCCTGTGTGCCCAGGCCCAGGGCGTGGGCCGTGGCGGAGAGGTGCGCCTGTGCGTCGGCCAGCAGCGCCGCGTGCTGGGCCGGGGTGAGCTTGACCTGCAGCGAGCCGGCTCGGGGTGCCGGGGCGGCGGAAGCGGTCTGGGAGGGTGACCGGGTGGCGGCGGTGGCGGCGGTGGGGGGAAGCGCGGCGGCGACCATCGCGGCACCGGCTATCAGGGCACCCGCGGCGACAGCCTTGCGGGGGGAACGTCTCACAGTGAACTCCTAGGACGGTGGCCGAGAGGCTCGGCCGGAGACCGGACGGACGAGGAAGCCGCCCGGGCGGGACTGATCGAGGAGGTGCGCGCGAAGCCGCCTTTTTACGTGAGCATGTCATTGCGTCCGGGCAATATGACGGAAAGTCAGTGACAGCTGGGGGTACGCCAGTCGATCAGCGATCAGACGCTCTCGGACCGGGCTGGTGATTCGCCCGGGGCGGCCTACGCGGCGGCGGTAGGCAGGGGTCAGGGGGTGACGGCGAGGGTGACGTCGTCGAGCAGGAAGGACGTCTGGAGGCCGTAGTCCTCCGAAGCCGTGAACTTCAGGGTGACGCTCTGCCCGGCGAAGGCGGAGAGATCGAGGGTCTTCTGCGCGTAGTCCGTGTTCTTGCTCAGGTTGGAGTACGTGGCCAGGGTGGTCCCGTTCGCCTGGACCTTCATCGTGTCGTACGCCGTGTTCATGATCTCGTCGGTGTTGATGTGCAGCCAGTACGTCAGGGTGGCGGGGCAGCCGGCCGGGATGGTCACCGTCTGCGACAGGGTGTCGGTGTGCGTCTGGCCGTAGCCGCCCATCCAGGCCTTCCAGATGCCGGTGCGCGGCTGCGTCTTGATGTCGTTGTCGATGACGCCGGTGGTGGCGGTCCATGCGGCGTCACCGGATTCGAAGCCGGGGTTGCCGAGCAGCTGTGCCGGGTTGCAGGGGCCGGGCGTGTAGGTCTTCCAGGTGAAGGTGGCGGTACCGGTGGCGTTGGTGGGGTCCTTCACCGTGACCGTGACGTTGCTGGTGCCCAGCGTGGTCGCGGTGCCGGAGATCAGGCCGGTGGAGGCGTTGATCGACAGGCCCGCGGGCAGACCGGTGACCGAGTAGGTCAGCGGACCGGGGTTGGTGCTGACGGCCTGGATCTGCAGGCTTCCTCCGGAGTTGACCGCCGTGTACTGGGTGCCCGGGTCGGTGATCCTCACGCCCACGGGCATGCGGGAGCCGACGTTGACGGCGGCCCAGGCGTTGGCGGTGTGGACGTAGGTGGCGCTGCCGTTGCCGTACAGGTCGGCGGCGGCCCGGAGCGTGGCGAGGCGGGCGCCGGCGTAGTTGGTGGAACCGGTCATGTACGTGGTCAGCGCGCGGTACCAGATCCTCATCGCCGCGTCCCGGCCGATCGCGGTGACCGGCAGCCCGTCGTAGGTGGGGCTGTTGTATCCGACGCCGTTGACCGTCTTGGCGCCGCTGCCCTCGGAGGCCAGGTAGAACCAGTGGTTGGCCGGGCCGGAGGAGTGGTGGACGTCGGCCTCGCCGAGGGTGGAGTACCAGTAGTCCTTGGACTTGCCGTCCCTGGAGGGCTGGTCCATGTAGCGCAACGGCTTGCCGTCGCCGCGGATGTCGATCTTCTCGCCGACCAGGTAGTCGCCGACGTCGGAGGGGTTGTTCGCCCAGAACTCCACCGCGGCGGCGAAGATGTCGGAGGTGGCCTCGTTCAGGCCGCCGGACTCGCCGCCGTAGATCAGACGGGCGGTGCTGCCGGTGACGCCGTGGGTCATCTCGTGCGCGGCCACGTCGATCGAGGTGAGCGGCTTGGCGTTGTTGGTGCCGTCGCCGTAGGTCATGCAGAAGCAGGACGAGTCCCAGAAGGCGTTGACGTAGGCGTCGCCGTAGTGGACCCGGGAGTAGGCGCCCACGCCGTCGTTGCGGATGCCGGTGCGGGCGTGGACGTTCTTGTAGTAGTCCCAGGTCAGCTGGGCGCCGTACTGCGCGTCCACGCCGGCGGTCTGGACGTTGGCCGGCAGGCCGTCGCCCCAGACGTCGTCGGCGTCGGTGAACAGCGTGCCCTGCTGGCTGTCGCTGGACGAGTGACCCATGTCGTAGGTCTTGTGACCGCCACGGGCGGCGTCGTTCATGGTGTAGCCGCCGGCGGACCCCGAGGTGCCGATGGTGACCTGGCCGCCGTACTGGCTGTTGCCGACGCCGGTGTCGATCTCCTCGTACGCGAAGAGCGCGGCGCCGGTGGTGGCGTCGGTGATCACGTGCATCCGGCTGGGGGTGCCGTCGTGCTGCATGCCGCCAACGACGGTCTCCCAGGCCAGGACCGGCTTGCCGGAGCCGGCCCAGACGACCTTGCGGACCGAGTCGGCCTTGGCGGACGTGGCGCCCTCGGCCTTGCCCAGCGCGACGGCCTTCGCCGACTCGGCGCTCTTGGCGGCCTTCGTGGAGGCGACGGTGATGGTGGCCTTGGTGTTCTTGGTGACGTCCCTGACGGTGCCGTTCGCGGCCGCGTGCACGATCAGCTCGCCGCCGAGGACCGGTAGGCCGGCGTAGGTGCGGTCATAGCGGGTGTGCACCGTGCCGTCGGCGTCCTTGAGTACGGACTGGACCACCAACGCCTCCTGCGGGCCCAGGCCCAGGGCCCTGGCCGTGGCGGCGCGGGTGGCGGTGGCGTCGGAGATCAGGGCGCTCCGCTCGGCCGGGCTGAGCGTGACCTGCAGCGCGCCGGCCCGGGGGACGGCGGCACCGGAAGCGCTCTGGGTCCACGCCGGGGCCGGAGCGCCGGTGCCGGCGTGGGCGGTGCCGGCGTGGGCGGTACCGGCCGGAAGCGCCGCGGCGACCATCGCGGCACTGGCCATCAGCACTCCCGCGGCGACAGCCTTTCGGGGAGAACGTCTCACTCTGAGCTCCTTGATTGACGACCGAGAGCCTCGGTCGCTGACGAGTCGGGCGGACCGGGAACGATCCGCCCGGAGGGAACCGACGAAGTGGTGCACCATCAACTGCCGCCGAAGTAATGCGCGTTACGCGCACAATCTCTGCGTCAGAATGCTCAGAAGGCTGCCATGGTTGCGTGAACATGTCATTACGTCGACGTGAGTTGGCTGAAAACCACACCCTCGGATGCCCTGCGCGTCATCGGATCCCGCGGGGCCGGCCGCCGGCCCTGCACACAAGAAGGCCGGCTTCCAGCCGTTCACGCGGCCGCCTTCACGCCATCGTTCCGACGACCTCCCCGACCGTCTCGAGGGTGGTTTCCGGGTGGAGGAAGGCGAACCGGGCGACGGTCTCGCCCTCCCAGCCGGTCGGCGCGACGAACGCGGTCTGGCCGGCGAGGAGGCGGGCGGACCATTCCGTGTAGTCCTCGGCGGTCCAGCCGATCCGGCGGAACAGCACGGCGGACAGCTCTGGTTCGCGGACGAGTTCGAGGTGCGGGGTGTTCCGGATGAGGGCGGCGGTGGCGCGGGCCAGGGTGAGGGCCTTCTCTATGGCCTCGCTGTAGGCGCGGGTGCCGTGGACGGCGAGGGAGAACCACAGGGGGAGGCCGCGGGCGCGGCGGCTCAGGTGGTGGGCGTAGTCGCTCGGGTTCCACCGGGTGTCGTCGTCCGTGTGAAGGGCGTCGAGGTAGGAGGCGTCCTGGGTGTGGGCCGCCCTGGCCAGGCGTGGCTCGCGGTAGAGGAGGGCGGCGCAGTCGAAGGGGGCGAACAGCCACTTGTGGGGGTCGATGACGAGGGAGTCGGCGTGCTCGATGCCCCGGTAGCGCTCCCGGACGCTCGGGGCGAGGAGGCCGGCGCCCCCGTACGCGCCGTCCACGTGGAACCAGAGGCCGAAGTCACGGGCTACGACGGCGATTCCCGCGAGGTCGTCGATGATTCCGGCGTTGGTCGTGCCGGCGGTGGCCGCCACTCCGATGACGTCGGACGGGTCCGCGTCGGCGAGGAGCGCCGCGCGCAGCGCTGGACCGGTCAGGCGGTGGCCCGTGGTCGGCACCACGAACGGCTCGACGCCGATGATGCGCAGGGCGTTGCCGATGGACGAGTGGGCCTGGTCGGACACGGCGAACCTGACGCGCTCGTACGGACCGAGGCCCCGGCGGCGCCGGGCCGTGTCGCGCGCGGTCACCAGGGCGGAGAGGTTCCCGGCCGAGCCGCCGGAGACGAAGCACCCGCCGGCTTCGGCCGGCATGCCCGCGAGATCGGCGAGCAGGCGCAGTACCTGGTTCTCGGCGGCGATGGGGCCGGAGGCGAGGAGCCATGAGACGCCCTGGATCGACGAGCACGAGACGAGCATGTCGAAGAGGGCGGCGGCCTGTGTGGGAGCGGCGGGGACGAACGACAGGAAGCGGGGGCTGTCGACCGCGATCACGGTGGGCGCCAACTGCTCGGTCCACAGCCGCAGGACCTCCGCCGGATCGTTTCCCTCGGGGCCCATCAGCCCGGCCAGGACGCTTTCGAGCTTGTCCCCCTCTCCCGGGTGGTTGAGCGCGGGCCGGTTCAGGAGCCGGTCGCGCAGGGCGGCGAGCACGAGGTCGGTGAGGGCAGGGTCGTACGTGTGCATGGTGGACTTTCGTGTCGACGATCAGCGAGCCCGGCCGCGGCAGGCAGGGGCGGGGCCGGAGGTCAGTCAAATCGGCGCCCGGGCGCAGGCGTTCGGTCCGCGTCACAGGTCTGGGGCGGTCATTTCGTCCGCTCGACCGAACCCGCCGCCCGGAGCGGGGCGCTCCGGCGGCCCGCACCAATCCGGGCCGTACCTTTTGGTGTCGGCGACGACATCCCGCAGGCCCGATCGGGCGACGATCGCGTCGAGACCCCGCGGACGACAGCGGGAAAGTACGGAAGGCCGCCCGCATGCGTCACGTCACCCGCCCGACCCTCGGCATCCTCGGCGGGATGGGCCCCCTCGCCACGGCTGACTTCTACCGGCGGCTCGTCGAGCGCACCCCGGCGACCTCCGACCAGGCACATCTGCCCGTCCTCATGTGGGCGGACCCGGGCGTTCCGGACCGGACGGCGGCGCTGCTCGGGGAAGGGCCTTCGCCCGTTCCCGCCCTCGTCGAGGGGGCCCGCTGGCTTCAGCGTGCGGGAGTCAGTTGCATCGCCGTCCCCTGCAACACCGCGCACGCCTACGTCGAGCAGCTGTCCAGGGCCACCGGCGTCGAGGTCCTCGACATGATCAGGGCCGCCCTCGAGGCAGCGGCGCGCCGTACGCCCGGACTTGAGCGCGTGGGCGTTCTGGCGACCCGGGGGACGCGGCTGACCGGGCTGTACGAGCGGGCCGGCGCCCGGCTCGGGCTCGACGTGGTCCAGGTGCCCGACGTCGTCCAGGACGAGTACGTGGATGCCGCCATCCGCGCGGTCAAGGGCGGCGCCGACCCCGCCGGGCCCGAGCGCTGGATCACCGCCGCGACCGAGAGCCTCAGGGAGCGGGGTGCCCAGGCGGTCGTCGCCGCATGCACCGAGATACCGCTGATCAGCTCGCCGGCATCCCGCGTGCTGCCGCTGGTCGACTCGACCGACGCCCTCGCCGAAGCCGCCGTCGCCCGCCTCTGGCGCCCGGTGCCCAGCCCTGCCCGCGCCGTTCGTACCGGCGAACGAACCGGCTGACGTATCCTCGTCCGCACGCACCACATCGCAGGGCTGCGCGAGTCCTAACCTGCGGAGATGATCAGGCACATGTCGACGCACCCCGCCCGAAGCCTCGGCCGGGTGCTCGAGGACTTCGGCCACACCCTCCTGGACCTGCTGTACGGCGATCCCGACGCGGTCGGCGAGATCGGCGGCGTCGGCATCCACGATCCGTACGACGAACAGCACTACCCGGAGCGTGCCATCGTGCTCGGCGTCGGTGTCCACGGCGCCGAAGAGACCGGCCGGCTGCTGCGGTACCTCGCCGCGCTCGGCGCCACCGCCCTCGTCGTGCGCGGCCCCGTCGACGACGCCGACGAGCTCGGGCCCGTCGTGAACGAGACCGGCGTCGCGCTGCTCGCCCTGACCCGTGGCGCCTCCTGGGCCCAGCTGGCCGCGATGCTGCGCACCCTGCTTGCCGAAGGGGACGTGGGCCATGCGAGGGAAGGCGAGGAGCAGACGCTGGGCGGGGTGCCGTCCGGGGACCTCTTCGCGCTGGCCAATGCCATCGCCACCCTGCTCGACGCCCCCGTCACCATCGAGGACCGCCGCTCCCGCATCCTCGCCTTCTCCGGACGGCAGGACGAGGCGGACGCCCCGCGGGTGGAGAGCATCCTCGCCCGCCAGGTCCCCGAGCGTTATCTGCGCCACCACGAGGAGCACGGCGTCTTCAAGGAGCTGTACCGCAGCGAGGGCCTGGTCCATGTGCCCGCGCCCACCCTCGGCGACGAGGTGGCGCTGCCCCGGGTCGCCGTCGCCGTGCGCGCCGGCGACGAGTTCCTCGGTTCGGTATGGGCCGCGCTGCGCAAGCCCCTCACCCCGGAGCGGGAGAAGGCGTTCCTGGAGGCGGCGAAGCTCGTCGCCCTCCACATGCTCCGCTTCCGGGCCGGTACGGACGCCGAGAACCGGCTGCGGGCCGACCTCGTCACGACCGCGCTCGAAGGCGGGGCAGGGGCGGTCGAGGCCCTCGGCCGGCTCGGCCTCGTCGACGAACCCGCCCTCGTCATGGCCATGGGGCTCGCGCCCGAGCAGGGCGAGGACCACGCCCACGTCACGGCCGAGCGCCAGCGCCTGGCCGCCGCCCTGGCCGTGCACCTCACCGCCGTACAGCCGCGTTCCGCCGTGGCACTGCTCGGCGACGTGGCGTACGCGCTCTTCCCCGTCCCCGGCGACAGCGCCCACGCCCGGGAACGCGCCCTGCAGGTGGCGGAGAACTTCCTCCAGCGCACCGGCGACCGCACCGGCGCCGTCATCGGGATCGGCTCGGTCGCCGAGGAGCCGGCAGCGCTCCCGAGGTCCCGGGCCAACGCCGACCGGGCCCTGCGCGTGCTGTTCACCGGCCGTACCGGCAAGCGCGTCGCCTCGATCGCCGACGTGTACGTCGACGCCCTGCTCCTGGAGATGCGGGACCTGGCCGTCGCCAACCGCGACGAGCTCTCCGGCCCCCTCGCCCGCCTCGTCGCGTACGACGCCAAGCACAACGCCCACCTGGTGGAGACGCTGCGGGCCTGGCTGGACGCCTTCGGGGACGTGATCACCGCCTCGGCGAGCGTGTTCGTCCACCCCAACACCTTCCGCTACCGGATCCGCCGGGTGGCCGAGGTCGGCGAGATCGACCTCCAGGACCCGTCGGCCAGGTTCGCCGCGATGCTGCAGCTGCGCCTGCTGGGCACACGGAACGGCGGTGGGGCCGGTCCCGAAGGCCCTGGCCCCGCCGCCGTCAGGCGCGACTGAGAGCTGCCTCGTCGAGCTCCCTCGTTCAGAGGCGGACGCCCGGCGGGACCGTCAGGTCCGCGTGCGTGTCGTGGAAGGCGTCCGCGTCCTGGATGGTGCGCACCCAGTCGTAGAACAGCTCCTTCGTCGAGAGGGTCTCGATGCCCCGGCCCGCCAGGCGCCGCAGGCCCCGCTCGTGGGCCTGACCGGGGGAGTACGCGGCGTCGTCCACGACCACCACGCGCTTGCCCGCGCGGTGCAGCTGGATCGCCGAATGAGCGACGCAGATGTCCGTCTCGATGCCGACCAGGACCGTCGTCGTGCGTCCGGTGGCCTCGATCGCGGCGGCGATGTCGGGGTTGTCCCACACGGCGAAGGCGTTCTTCGGCAGCGTGACCGCCTTGGCCGGCAGCGCCTCGCGGATCTCCGGCACGGTGTGGCCGCCGGCCGCCGGGTCCTCCTCGGTCACCACGACGGGGATCTTCAGGCGGTCCGCCACGGACGTGATCCAGGCGATGCGCCGCACCATGTCGTGGAACCGCTGCCGGTCCACGTCGAGGCGGTGGGGCGGGTAGAAATCGGTCTGCACATCGATGATCACCAGGGCGCAGTCGTCGCGGTCGATCAGCGGCATCGTCGTCTCGTCTCCTCGTACGTTCGGTGCACGCCACCCTAGGAACGCCGACCGCCCCCGGAGTCGTCCGCCGGGACAAGCTCCGACCTGCACGTTCGTATCGCCGTACGAACCCTGCCGGAGCCTTCGTGCGTACGCTTTCGGCCAAGCTCACCGAGCCGCAACCAGACACATCGAACCCCCGGAGGGCGAGCGTGAAGGCCGACATCGAGCACTGGACGAGCCGCCTCGCGGTGCTCGCAGCCGACTCCGGGGCGCCTGGCGCGAGCATGGCCTTCTGGTACGGCGGTGAGCTGTACGCGTGCGCCACGGGCGTCCTCAACACCGCGACCGGGGCGCCGGCGCGCACCGACTCGCTGTTCCAGATCGGTTCGATCACGAAGGTGTGGACCGCGACCCAGCTGATGCTCCTGGTCGAACAGGGCCGCGTCGCGCTGGACACCCCCGTCGCGGAGATCCTGCCGGAGTTCCGGGTGGGCGACCCCCGCGCCACGGAAGCGATCACCCTGCGCCACCTGCTCACCCACACATCGGGCATCGACGGCGACCTCTTCCTGGACACCGGGCGCGGCGACGACTGCCTGCGCCGATACGTCGAGGCGTGCGCCGGCCTGGAGCAGACCTTCCCCGTCGGGGGCTCCCACTCGTACTGCAACTCCGGCTTCGTCATCGCGGGCCGTGTCGTCGAGCAGCTCACCGGAAAGGTGTGGGACCGGGCCCTGCGCGAGCAGATCTGCGACCCGCTCGGGCTCACCCACACCTGGACGCTGCCGGAGGACGTCCTGCGCTTCGGCGCGGCCGTCGGCCACGACGAGCACGGCGCCGTGGTGCCGCAGTGGGGACTGCCCCGGTCTGTCGGCCCCGCGGGACTGATCTGCGCGCGGGCCGCCGACGTGGTCGCCTTCGGACGCGCCCACCTCACCCCCGGAGCGCTCCTCGCCGACCCCGCTGCCCTGCGACAGGCGCAGGTCGATCTGCCCAATCCGCACGCCGGCGGGCGGCAGTGGGGCATCGGCTGGAGCCTGGACGAGTGGGGCGGCCACCGGGTCGTCTCCCACACCGGCGACACCATCGGCCAGCACGCCGCGCTCTGGGTCCTGCCCGAGCTGGGAACGGTCGTCGCCGCGCTGATCAACGGCGGCCGGAGCGTCGAGTTCCAGCACCGTCTCGTCACCGAACTTCTCGGGGACCTGCACGCGATCGACGTCCCCGCTCCCCTCGCGCCGCCCGAGCCGCCCGTCCACGTCGACACCGAACCCTTCACCGGCGTGTACGAGCGGGCCGGCAGCAGGATCCACGTCACCGCGCACGAGGGCGGGCTGCGCCTGCGTACCGAACCCACGGGCATCCTCGTCGGCCTCGCCCGGTCCCGCACCCTCGACCTCGTCGCCGTCGACGCGACCACGTTCGTCGGCCGCGACGAAGGCGACTCGATCTGGGACGCGGTGGTGTTCGAGCGGCGCGCCGACGGCCCCTCGTACCTCCACTACAGCGGCCGCGCCACCCCCAAGACCAGCTGATCTCCGCAGGATTGGATCCCCATGGCACCACCCTCCACCGCAGACGCGGCGACCTCGGCCCTCCACACGGTCTTCGACGAGGCCGGAGTCGAGGGCTTCGTCCACGCCCGCGACATCGACGGTGACGGCGAAGGCGGTGACCGTGAGGTCGCCTTCCGCGCCGACGCCCCCGTCATCGTCGCCTCCATCCGCAAGATCGCCGTCGCGGTCGCCTACGCCCGCCAGGCGGCCGCCGGAGCCCTCGACCGGGCCGCCCGTCACACCGTCACCGAGGCCAACCGCGAGGGCGGCGGCATCGGCACCGACAGCTGCCGGTACGACGTCACCATGAGCACCCGCGACCTCGCCTTCTTCATGCTCTCCATGAGCGACAACGCGGCCACCGACAAGCTCATGGAGATCCTCGGCACGGACCGGGTACGTGCCGTCGCCGCCGAACTCGGCTGCCCCGACCTGCCCGTCGGGCGCTACCGCGAGCTGTGGGACCCGGTCTGGGAGGAGCTCGGCCTCGACCCGGGCGGCGACATCGACGCCCAGCTCGACCACGTCAGTGAGGACCGGATCAGGCGTCTCGCCATGCTCGACCCGACTCGTTCGGCGTCCAGTACGCCCCGGGAGATCACCGCCATGCTGACCGCGATCTGGCGCGACCGGGCCGGCCCCGCCGCAGCCTGCGCCGAGGTCCGTGAGCTCATGAGCCATCAGCTGTCCGTCCACCGCCTCGCCGCGGGCTTCGACGACGACGTCCGCGTCGCGGCCAAGAACGGCTCCCTGTGGGGCGTCCTCAACGAAGCCGCCGTCGTCGAGTACCCCGACGGCGGCCGCTACGCCGTCGCGGTCTTCCTGCGCACCTCCGCCCTCGGCGGCCGCAACCCGGCCGCCGACGCCGCGATCGGCCGCGCCGCCCGGACCGCCGTCGACCACCTGCGCCGGATGCCGCGCGCCACCGCACCCGAGGAGACGACATGACCACCACAGCCGCGCGGACGGCCGGCGCCGCCCAGGTCCACACCACGCTTTCGTCCGTCTTCGCGCAGGCCCGGACCGAAGGCTTCCTGCACGTCCGCGACCTCGACACGGGAGCGGAGTTCGGCCACGGCGCCGACACCCAGGTCGTACTCGCCTCCGTCTTCAAGATCCCCATCGCCCTGGAGTACGCCCGGCAGGCGGCGGCCGGGGAACTCGACCCGGCCCGGCGCCACACCGTCACTTCCGCCTACCGGGCGGGCGGCAGCGGCACCGACGGCTGCGCCCACGACGTCGAGATGAGCGCCCGCGACCTCGCCTTCATGATGATGACGATCAGCGACAACGCCGCCACCGACCTGCTCCTGGACGTCGTCGGACCCGACCGCGTCCGCGCGACACTGGACGACCTGGGCTTCCCCGGCTTGGGGTTCTCCTCCTGCGCCGCCCTGGACGACGACATCCGGCGGGAGCTCGGGCTCGATCCGGACCGCTCCCTCGACGACCAGCTCACGGGCATCCCCGACGAACGACTCCTCGCCCTCCGCGCCTGTGCTCCCGGCAGCAGCCCGTCGAGCACCCCGCGCGAGGTGACCGCGCTGCTCTCCGCGATCTGGCGCGACGAAGCCGGGCCGGCGAGCGCCTGCGCCGAGGTCCGGGACATCATGGGCCGACAGGTCTGGCAGCACCGGCTCGTCTCCGGCTTCCCCGAACCGGGCGTGCGGCTCGCCGGGAAGACGGGCACCGACTTCGCCGTACGCAACGAGGCCGGCGTGATCGAGTACCCGGACGGCAAGCGGTACGCCGTGGGCGTCTTCCTCCGTACGTCGACCGCGGCCACGCGGCAGCCCCTCGCCGACCGTGCGATCGGTCGCGCCGCCCGGGCCGCCGTCGACCACCTCCGCGCCGGAACCTGAACGAGCCACGCCGCGCCGAGCCACCCCGTGCACGCCAGCCCTCCGTACGGACACGCCACGCCCCGGACCGCATCCCCCGCGGTCCGGGGCCGACACGTCTCCAAGGCCGTCGCCCGGCTTGGGATCCCCCACCCAACGAGCCCTGCGGCTTTCGTCGCCCCGACTGAATCATTTCCGGCCACGAGCCGCGACTGTGGGGCAACTCTCCCGCTCCAAGGAGTCCCCCTATGAAGCCCCCGATGAAAAGAGCCAAGGCGATCTCCGCCTGTCTCGCGGTGTCACTGCTGGCGGCCGGCTGCGGCAGCGTCGCGCAGGCCGGGTCGTCCGGCGGCGACGCCTTCAGCTACGCGATCAAGAGCGACCCGGGACTGCTCGACCCGGCCCAGGTCCAGAACACGACCACGTACACCGCACTGTCGCTGGCGTACGACACCCTGGTCCACACAGGGCCCGACGGCCGGATCGTCTCCGGACTCGCCGAGAAGTGGGACGTCAGGCCCGCCTCCGTCACCTTCACCCTGCGCCGCGGCGTCACCTGCGCCGACGGAAGCCCGGTGACCGCGAGCACCGTCGCCGCGAACGTCGCCCACATCACGGACCCCGCCACCAAGTCGCCCGCGTACGGCGTCGTGGTCCCCGAAGGACTCACCGCGAAGGCGGACGACACCGCCCGCACCGTGACGCTGTCGACGCCCGAACCCTTCGCTTTCATCCTGCAGAGCACCCGCTACCTCTTCATCGTCTGCGGTGCGGGTCTGAAGGACCGCGCCCTGCTGGCGAGCGGCACCTCCGGATCGGGCCCCTTCCGGCTCACCTCCGCCGAACCCAACCAGAGCTACACCTTCGCCAAGCGCGACGACTACGCGTGGGGACCGGCCGGGGCGACCACCGCCGACCCCGCCATGCCCGGCTCGGTCGTGCTCAAGGTCGTCGGCAGCGAGTCGACGGCCGCCAACCTGCTCCTCTCCCACCAGCTCAACGGCGCACAGCTGGCCGGCCCCGACCGTGCCCGGGTGGCCAACATCCCCG
Organism: Streptomyces sp. NPDC006197; assembly: GCF_040613865.1. Classification (NCBI taxonomy): domain Bacteria; kingdom Bacillati; phylum Actinomycetota; class Actinomycetes; order Kitasatosporales; family Streptomycetaceae; genus Streptomyces; species Streptomyces sp. NPDC006197. The sequence continues at coordinate 33,153 of NZ_JBEXSZ010000083.1, forward strand.
GCGTCACCACCACCGTCCAGGCCAACGGCACCCAGGAGTTCTTCTTCCACCAGGGCACGGGCCACCCCGGCAGCGACCCGGCCGTCCGCAAGGCCCTGCTCCAGGCCGTCGACCTCGACTCGCTCGGGGCGATCGCCACCGGCGGCACCGGCCGCACCCCCACCGGCCTGGTCACGGACCCGAAGCCCTGCCCGGGCGACACCGTCACCGGTCACCTGCCCGTCTTCGACCCCCAGGCGGCCGGATCGGCGCTCCACGCCGCGGGCTGGCGCCGGGGCCCCGACCGCTTCCGGGTGAAGGACGGGAAGCGACTCACGATCCGCATGCTCTACGGCACGTCGTCGGGCGAGACGATGGCGGCCGCGGCCGAGTACCTGGCCGAGGCGTGGAAGAAGGTCGGCGTCGACGTCCGGCTGCGGGCCGTGTCCGACGCCGCCTACGGCGAGGTCGAAGCGGTCACCCAGGACTGGGACGTGGACTGGGCTCCCCTCGGCGTCACCCTGCCCACCCAGCTGCTCGGCACGCTGTCCGGCCCGTTCACCCCCGACGGCGGCAACTTCGCCCACCTCACCAACACGTCGTACGAGCAGCTCACCGCAGAGGCGAGCAAGCTGCCCGGCACCGCCGGCTGTGCCCTGTGGGACCGGTCGGAGCACGCACTGTTCGAGAGCGGCGACATCGTTCCCGTCGTCGACAAGACCGTCACGGTCGCCGCCCACAACGCCACCTTCCGCATCACCTCGGGCCTCTTCGACGCGACGTCGATCCACATGACGGGAGGCCGGAAGTGACCACCAGGACCGATGCCCCCACTCCGCACGAGACGACCCCGGCCGCCGCACCACGCCGTCGGGTCCGGCGCCTGACCCCGCTCTTCCTCGCGCGACAGCTGCTGCGCCTGGCCGGCTCCCTCGCCGTGCTCGTCGTGGCGTCGTTCGCGATGATCCACCTGATCCCCGGCGACCCGCTGCGCCAGATGCTCGGCCCCACCGCGCCGAAGGAACTCGTCGCGCAGCGCAGGAGCGAACTCGGGCTTGACCAGCCGTTGCCCAGCCAGTTCACCCACTACGTCCGGCAGCTGTTCTCCGGCGACCTCGGAACCTCGTTCTTCTCCTCCCAGCCGGTGACCGACCTCATCGGCCAGGGCCTGCCCAACACCCTGGCCCTCGCGGTCCTCGCCACCCTCGTCGCACTCGCCGTGGCCGTACCGCTGGGCCTGTGGGCCGCCGTCCGCACCCACAACGGACGCCGGCGCGGCACCGAGACCGCGTTCACCACCCTCACCGGTGCCGCCGTCGCCATCCCCGAGTACCTCTACGGGCTGGCGCTGCTGCTCGTCCTCGCCCTGGGTCTCGGCCTGTTCCCGCCGGCCGGCCTGACCGGGCCCGCCTCCTTCGTGCTCCCCGTCACGGCCCTCGCCATCGCCCCCGCGGCGATGATCGCCCGTCTGGCCCGGGTGGAGACCCTGCGCGAACTGGACACCGACTACATGCGCCTGGCCCACGCCAAGCGGCTGCCCGCCTGGCGGCTGTACGCGGTGCACCTGCTGCCCAACACCCTCACCGCGACCCTGACCATGGGCGGCCTGCTGCTCAGCGGACTCATCACCGGAAGCGTCCTGGTGGAGAACGTCTTCGCCTGGCCCGGTCTCGGCCTGCGCACCGTCGAGGCCATCACCCAGAAGGACTACCCCGTGGCGCAGGCGATGATCCTCGTCTACGGCGCGCTCGTCCTCGTCGTCAACTTCCTCGTCGACATCCTGCTCGGGATCCTCGATCCCAAGTCGACCCTGTCCACCCCGTCCGCCGCCACCCGCAGGGAGGGCTGATGCGCCGCCTGCTGAGAAACCCCGTCGGTCTGCTGGGCGCCGTACTCGTCGCCCTCATGGTCCTCCTCGCCGTCGTCGGCCCGCCGATCTGGCAGGACGCCGCAGACCAGATCAACCCCAAGGAGATCAGCCAGGGAGCCTCGTCCGCACACCTGCTAGGCACCGACGCCCTCGGCCGGGACCTGCTGGCCCGGACCCTCGTCGCCACCCGGCTGACCCTGGGCCTGGCCTTCCTGGCCACCCTGATCGGCACCGTCTCCGGAATCCTCCTCGGCACCCTGCCGCAGATCCTGCCGCGACCGGCCGGCCGCGCGGTCGTCGCCGTGGTCGACCTCCTGGTGGCCTTCCCCACCCTGCTGCTCGCCATGTTCACCGCCGTCGTCGCCGGTCTCGGCGCGCAGGGCGCCGTGCTCGGCATCGGCGTGGCCCTCGCACCGACCTTCGCCCGGCTCACCCACACCATGACGGCGACCGTCGCGGGGTCGGACTACATCGCGGCCGCCCGCATGCTGCGCGTGCCCCGCCGCCGCATCCTCACCCGGCACGTCCTTCCCAACATCGCCGAACCGCTCATCCTCAACACCGCCCAGGCGATGGGCGGTGCCCTCCTCGGCCTG
>NZ_JBEXSZ010000084.1:0-35569 GCF_040613865.1 Streptomyces sp. NPDC006197
CGTTCGCGATGACCGAGCCGAACGTCGCCTCCTCCGACGCCACCAACATCGGCACGTCGATCGTGCGCGACGGCGACGAGTACGTGATCAACGGCAGCAAGTGGTGGATCACCGGCGCGATGAACCCCAACGCGAAGATCTTCATCGTCATGGGCAAGACCGACCCCGACGCCGACCGGCACCGCCAGCAGTCGATGATCCTCGTGGAGCGGGACACCCCCGGCTTCGAGATCCACCGCGGCATGCACGTCCTCGGGTACGACGACCGCGAGCACGGCGGTCACGCCGACCTCTCCTTCACCGACGTACGGGTTCCCGCGACCAACCTGATCGGTGGGGAGGGCGACGGGTTCAGCATCGCCCAGGCCCGCCTCGGCCCGGGCCGGATCCACCACTGCATGCGCTCGATCGGGATCGCCGAGCGGGCCGTCGAGCTGATGTGCGCCCGGGCCGAGGAGCGCGTCGCCTTCGGCCGGCCCCTCGCCGACCAGGGCGTGATCCGCGACTGGATAGCGGAGTCCCGGGTGCGCATCGAGCAGCTCCGGCTCCTCGTGCTCAAGACCGCCTGGCTGATGGACACCGTCGGCAACAAGGGTGCGCACACCGAGATCCAGGCCATCAAGATCGCCACCCCGGCGACGGTGCAGTGGATCCTCGACAAGGCGATCCAGGTCCACGGCGCTGGCGGACTGTCCCAGGACTTCCTGCTGGCCAACATGTACGCCCACATCCGGACCCTGCGCTTCGCCGACGGCCCGGACGAGGTCCACAAGAACGCCCTCGCGAAGAGCGAGCTCCGGCGCCAGGCAGCGAGGCGGAAGGCGCAGGCATGAGCGACATGATCGAGCAGGTGTCGGCCTTCCTGGCCGACCTGGTGAACCTCGGGCTGGGGGAGGCCCGGTGATCATTGGAATCCTCAAAGAAGAGCGGGCCGGCGAAACACGTGTCGCCGCGACGCCGGCGACCGTGACGCAGCTGCTGAAGCTCGGCTACGAGGTCGTCGTCGAGCCCCGTGCCGGCGAACTGGCTCGCGTCTCCGACCAGGAGTACGCCGAGGCGGGCGCCACCCTCGGCGACCCGCTGTCGGCCGACGTCGTCGTCGGAGTCAACGCGCCGACCCTCGCCCAGCGAGACCGGCTGAAGCCCGGCGCCACCCTCATCGCGATGCTCAATCCGCGGCTGGACGAGGAACTCGTCGCCGACCTGTCGCGCCGGCCGATCACCGCGCTCGCGATGGACGCCGTCCCGCGGATCTCCCGTGCGCAGTCGATGGACGTACTGTCCTCCATGGCCAACGTGGCGGGTTACCGCGCCGTGGTCGAGGCCGCGCACGAATTCGGCCGGATGTTCACCGGCCAGGTGACGGCCGCCGGCAAGATCCCCCCGGCCCGCGTGTTCGTCGTGGGCGCCGGCGTCGCCGGTCTGGCCGCGATCGGTGCGGCTTCCGCGATGGGCGCCGTCGTGCGCGCTTTCGACGTACGTCCGGAGGTGGCCGAGCAGGTCGCGTCGATGGGCGCCCAGTTCGTCCAGGTCGACTTCGAGTCCGAGGTGTCCTCCGACGGCTATGCCAAGGCGATGACCGCGGAGCAGCAGGCCGCGACCGCGGCGCTGTACGACGAGGAGGCGCGTGCCGCCGACATCGTGATCACGACCGCGCTGATCCCGGGCCGCCCGGCGCCGAGCCTGATCACCGCCGAGACCGTGGCGGGGATGCGAAACGGCTCGGTGATCGTGGACATGGCCGCCGCCAACGGCGGGAACGTCGCCGGCACGATCGCCGACCAGAAGGTCGTCACCGAGAACGGCGTGGTCGTCCTGGGGTACACCGATCTGGCCGGTCGCCTGGCCGCGCAGACCTCACAGCTGTACGGCACCAACATCGTCAACCTGCTCAAGCTGCTGACCCCGCAGAAGGACGGCGTGCTCACGCTGGACTTCGACGACGTGGTGCAGCGCGGCATCACCGTGGTCAAGGAGGGCGAGCCCACCTGGCCGCCGCCGGCCGTGCAGGTCTCGGCCGCGCCGGTCGCCGGGCCGGCCGTAGCCGCTCCGGTCAAGGAGGAGAAGAAGCCGGTCGACCCCCGTCGCAAGTGGTACGCCCTCGGATTGGCGGGTGTGCTGTTCGCACTGCTCGCGGCGTTCTCGCCGTTCAAGTTCCTCTCGCACTTCACCGTGCTCGCGCTGGCGGTGGTGGCGGGCTACTACGTCATCTCGAACGTGGCCCACGCCCTGCACACCCCGCTGATGGCCGAGACGAACGCGATCTCCGGGGTCATCCTCGTCGGCGGCATCCTCCAGGTCGGCACGGCCGACAACCCGGTGATCCTGGTCCTCGCCGCGATCGCCGTCCTCATCGCGAGCATCAACATCTTCGGCGGCTTCCTCGTGACCCTGCGCATGCTCCAGATGTTCCGGAAGGCCTGATCGACGATGAACGAATTCCTCACCTCACCGCACCTGTACGGCCTCATCACCGGCTTCTACATCATCGCCGGTCTGTGCTTCATCGGCGCGCTGGCGGGCCTGTCGAAGCACGAGACCGCCAAGCAGGGCAACATCCTGGGCATGGTCGGCATGGCGCTCGCCCTCGTCGCGACCGTCCTGCTCATGGCGCAGCAGAATCAGCTCAGCACCGCCGACGTTCCCCATCTGGGGGTCGCCGTCCTCGTCGTTCTGACGATGATGGCCACCGGTGCCGTGATCGGCGCCTGGCGGTCTCGGACGGTCGAGATGACCGGGATGCCCGAGCTGATCGCGCTGCTGCACAGCTTCGTCGGTCTGGCCGCGGTGCTGGTCGGCATCAATTCGTATCTGCAGCACGGAGCCGGCCGCGACACCGTCCATGACATCGAGGTCTTCGTCGGCGTGTTCATCGGCGCCGTGACCTTCACCGGTTCGATCGTGGCGAACCTGAAGCTCAGCGCGAAGATGAAGTCCGCGCCGCTGACCCTGCCGGGCCGGCAACTGCTGAACCTGGCGATCGTCCTCGTGTCGGTCGGCCTCGGCATGTGGTTCTCGCTCGTCCAGAACGACCACGGTGACGGCATCGGCCTGCTTCCGCTGCTCGTCATGACCGCCCTCGCGCTCGTGCTCGGCTTCCACCTGGTCTCCGCCATCGGCGGCGGCGACATGCCCGTCGTCGTCTCGATGCTCAACAGCTACTCGGGGTGGGCTGCGGCCGCCGCCGGGTTCCTGCTCGGCAACGACCTGCTGATCATCACCGGCGCACTCGTCGGCTCGTCCGGTGCGATCCTGAGCTACATCATGTGCAAGGCGATGAACCGCTCGTTCGTCTCGGTCATCGCCGGCGGTTTCGGCCAGGCAAGCGTCGCTGCGGACGACAGGGACTACGGCGAGCACCGCGAGATCCAGGCCGACGCGGCCGCCGAGCTGCTGGCCAACGCCTCGTCAGTGGTCATCGCGCCCGGCTACGGCATGGCGGTGGCGCAGGCGCAGTACCCGGTCGCGGAGCTCACCTCGAAGCTGCGGGCGAAGGGCGTCGACGTCCGGTTCGGCATCCACCCGGTCGCGGGTCGCCTCCCCGGCCACATGAACGTGCTGCTGGCCGAGGCCAAGGTGCCGTACGACATCGTCCTCGAGATGGACGAGATCAACGACGACTTCGGTGAGACCGACGTCGTCCTGGTCATCGGCGCGAACGACACGGTGAACCCGGCCGCGGCCGAGGACCCGTCCTCTCCGATCGCGGGGATGCCGGTCCTGGAGGTCTGGAACGCCAAGGACGTCATCGTCTTCAAGCGGTCGATGGCCGCCGGCTACGCCGGAGTGCAGAACCCCCTGTTCTTCCGCGAGAACACGCAGATGCTCTTCGGCGACGCCAAGGACAGGGTCGGCGACATCGTCGCCTCACTCTGACGTGACGCGGAGATGCCATCTCATCAAGGCAGGAGGAACGCCGTGCCAACCGGCGAAGTGATGCGGGTCCAGGAGTGGGCGTGATGGAACGTGTCCCCATCGAACTCACCGAAGAGCTCACCGACTACCTCGGTCACGTCACCGCCTACGCCCATCTGAAGCTGCTGGAGGAGGCACGTTGGCGGTGGCTGCGTGACCTGTGGCACGAGAGCGAGCCGGCGTTCGTCCTGGCCCGCCAGGAGCTCGACTACCGTCGTGAGCTCCTGGTGGACGACGGTCCGGCGGCGGTCGAGATAACGGTCGAGCGACTCTCGCGCTCGAGCTTCACGCTCGCCGAGCGGATCGTCACGTCCGGAACAACGCTGCACACCACCTCCCGGGCCGTGCTTGTCCGTTGGGATCGAAGCGAGCGCTGCTCCACTCCACTCGGACGGCACGAGCTTGCGCTGCTTGCCCGGCATATCGGGTGAAGCTCGCGGTTCCCGGAGCGGTGCGGTTCGCCGGGTGTGGCATCGCTGCCGGTTCAGCCGCGTCCGTGGTGCCGGGCTTCAGGGCGTCTGTGGCGGCTCTTCGACGGGACCCGCAACGGGGCGCGGAAGGAGAGCAGCCCGAGGGTGGGGGCCGTGTCGGGGGAGAGCCGGAGGGCGGGCCGGCGGCGGCTATTTCAGCTCTGCAACAGCTTGGAGACGTCCTCGAAGTGGTCGAGGGACTCGTCGTCGATCTGGGCGAAGAATTCGTCCCGATCGCGGGTGAGTTGGTGTGCGGGGACGACGTGAGCGAAGGCGCCGGGTTGTTTGTTCTTCTCCCGGGTGTGCCTGAGACGCATTAGGTTGCGTCACCACCCACGGACCGAAGTCGGCGGCGGCCACGTGCGCGCACGGATCGAGCGCCAGGAGGTCGTCTTCCTGGCGCCCGATCCGTTATGTCAGGCATCGACTAAGTCCAGGAGGTTCTGAAAGCGGCGGGCGACGTACTCATCTGCGCAGACCCGCTTCACCGCGCGGTCCTTCTGAAGGCCGCTTATGTCATCACGGATGATCTCGCGGTCCTCCTTGAAGATCTGCTCGATCAGAGGCGCGGCGCTGTTGCTGTAGAAGACCTTACGGTTGCGGCCCATCGTGCCGTAGCCGCCCTCTTCGCCGATGTAGCACAGGGTCATCCAGCGGACGATCTGCACCCGCACGTCCGTGGGAACCGCAGCGAGCCCGCCGAACTCAGGGAATAGCCGGAGGGCAGGACCGTGGGAGGCATGGGCCCTCCAGCTGTGGCCGATTTTCTCCAGGTCCTCAAGCTGGCTTCGGAAGAAGGTAGTTCGCTGAGCCTTCCGGAAGTACGGCAGGATGCCGGCCGCGTGGGCGACGCGCACTTGGAGCTCGGTGAGCGGCGCGCGCCCGATCTTGTCCATCTGGTGCGTGGCCAAGTCAACGCGTACGGAAGTGCCCGTGAAGGCATCGAGTTCCTGGATGAGGACGTAGGAGTTCTCACGGACCAGGTCGGGTTCCGAGTCGTCCAGAGCCACACTCAGCAGGAACTTGAGGATCTCAAGCTGCCGGGTCTCGGGGGCGTGCTTGTAGTCGTTCAGGAGATCAGGGTCGGCGGTGACGGGGCCCGACGCCTGGACGATCTGCTTGACCTCCGAGACGTGGATGAGCGTGATGGGGTCGCGGGAGAGGACCGCGTCTATGCAGGTCTTGAAGATGTAGATGCAGTCCTCGATGCCGGCCTCGTACTCGGCGTCCTCATGCTCCAGATCACGGCGGATGTCGTAGGCGCGGGTCATCTTGCGCCACTCGGGCCGGCTCAGCAGCCCCATCCGGTACGACAGGTCAATGAGCTTGGCGGTGGAGTAGTTCTCGATGTCCTCACCGCCGCGGCTGCCTCGGTTGATCGGCGGCAGCTTGTAGGCTGCAGCGACTTCGGAGGCGATGTCGATACCGGCGATCTGGACTTTCTCCCGGAGGTCCTGGATCGCAGCGTTCAGCAGGCGCTGACACGCGCTGCTCGGGTCGACCGGCAGCAGACGACGGACCCGTTCGATCAGCCCTTTGGACTGCCACTGCGGCCGGATCTGCCCCATGAGGGCCGGGACCTCGCTGTTCGAGATCAGATCGCTTGCCGGGTGCGGTACGACTTCCCCCACTGAGTGCTCCTTGCACAGGTCGCGTGAATCGTCTGACGATCGTAGAGAGCCGCTTGCCTGGCGGTCTCGGAATTTCGCCGTCCGCGACGCGGCTTCAGAACGTTGTGGCGGTTGGGTCCTGCTGGAATCCGGCGGCGATCTCGTGGTGACGTGCGGGCACGGTGTTGGGGCCGACGCGTACGTAGAACTCCAGGCGCTGTCCGTTGCGGTAGGCGTACATCTGACCCCCGCCGGAGACTTCGATGGCGAGGACCTTCTTGCCGTCGTGGTCGATCACGCGTGACTCGTAGATCGGCACCGGTTCCAGGTTGTCCCGGATCATGCTGGCAATCTGAAGGGTCTGCTTGTCGATGTTCAACTGCTCGGGCAGGCCCACGATCTGCAGGTCGTCCTGGACTCCGATCAGGATGGTGCCGCCGTCCTTCGAGGCGAAGGCGGCAATGGTCTTGAGCATCTTCTTCCGTGATTCGCCCTCGGGTACCTCTCGCTTGCACTCCAGGTGCTGTCCCTCTCCATTCGCTAGGAGAAGGTTCAGTTCGGGGCCGGGCTGCTCCCAGACGACCGAGGCGTCACGGGCACGCCCGTATGCCGGGGCCGGGAAGCTGCGCCAGTCCAGCCACTGGTCCTCACGGCGGAGCATCAACAGGCTGTCACGCGCGAGTCCGTCGGGCAGCGCGAAGCTGTAGATGCCGGCACTGTCGAGGGAGTGGGTCTGGTTGCCCGCCGCCCAGCTCAGTTCCAGTACCGCGGCGGTCAGGTTCTCGCCGTCGACGACGGCTGTCAGCAGGTCGGGCCCGATGGTGATCTTCGAAAACCAGCCCGCCCGCTGCGGCAGGACAATCCGCCACAGGTCCGAACGGTTCGCGTTGCTGTCGTGCGGTCGTTGGTAGAGGAAGGCGCTGAAGGCTTGGTCGAAGTTCAAGAAGGAGGGGCCGTCCCCTACCAGCAGGCCGTAGCCGGGTTGGGGAGTGCTGCTGTTCCGGCTGATGGTCCACTCAGTGCGCGGCCAGGACGTGGTCATCCAGCCCCGGTCTTCCTGACCGCGCAGCCGATAGGTGGAGGCGCTGGAAGACTGTGGGTTGGGGGGGACGACGTGGATGTCCTGGACATCCTGTTCCTCGCCTCGCAGTAGCGCGGCGATTGTCGAGCCGGGCAAGCGCATTTCTAGGAAGGCCGCCGTGTCGTAGCGCCAGGCCCGTTCCTTCAGTGGGGCGTCGTCGTCAAAGGTGACCTGACCGTGGTGCAGTCGCCACTGTTGTGCGTCCGCAACCAGTGCCAGCCGGGCGTTCACGGCGGCGCGCTCGCTAAGCATCGCCGCCAGTGCGACTGTCTCCGTCTGCCCGCTGTTCACCATGCCCGGCTCCCCTCTCAGTAGCGTGTGGAGCCGAACCAGGTAGAACGTCACGGCCCATGCTCCTGAGCAGGCTACGCCGGGTTGGCTTGCTCGTCTGCTGAAGTCACCGCAACCGGCATTCGCATGGCGGTGGGGTTGTGGCGTTGTTGGACGGTGTGCATTCCGAGACGAGCCCGGGGAAGTCATGGCTGTTCCCCTGGGCCCGTGATGTTGCTGAACGAGCTACTGCATCAGCACGGCGAGGGCTTGGTCGGCCATCTGTACACCCATCGTGGCCGCGATGGTGGTGCCAGCCTCGAGGAGCTTGTCCTTGAGCTGCGTGGCGAACTGGCGCAGGCGGCTCGGTTCGGGGGTCTCGGAGGTCGCCTCGGCGTGGAGGTCCTGGGCGACGCGCTCCAGCTCAACGCGGTCCGTGTCGGACATGCCCAGGGTGGTGCTGACCTGACCGATGTACCCAGCGAGCTGGGCGAACAGCGTGGGGTCGACGCCGTCGGTGTTGTTCTGGGCGAAGTGCTGCTGCTCGCCGATGATGACGCCTTTGGCGTTCGGCATGTAGTTGTTGTAGATGGTGCCGAGGCGGGGCTGGTTGACGTGATCCTGCACGCTTCCTCCTGTCAGGGCGCAGCTGACGCCCTGGGGTGTGATGGCGACGGTCGGGGGCTCGGTGTCGATGCGCTCAATCAGCTGGTGCTGTGCCAGGTAGGCGAGTGCTTCGTGCAGCTCGGTACCGGTGATCTCGGATCCGGCGAAGTAGGAGGCGGGTGTGTCGAGGAACAGCACCGGGTTGGTGGGCCTCTGGTCGCCGGCGGTGTCGAACAGCCACCGGTGGAAGGCGTCCATGGTGTAGCGGAGACGGGCGGCGCGGTCCAGGCGCAGCTTCTTCAGCCGGTGGATCGCGGCGCGGCCCGCGTCGGTGAGGTGAACCTCGGGAGCTTCGCCGCCCCAGTTGCGGGAGACTTGAACGTAGTCGCGCTGCTCCAGCTCGAAGGCAAGCACGGATGCGTCCTCGTCGTGCAGCTGCTGTTCTTCGACGAACCGGGTCACGTTGATGTAGTGCGAGGAGTTCTGCCGAGCCTGCTCGTCCAGCCACAGCAGCAGCCGGGCCAGATTGCCGCTGCTCTCGGTCTCCTCACCACCGAGAGCGGCGCTGGCGGTGGCATTGAGCTGGGCAGACACACGAGGAGGGTTCCGTCGTTGGGCGCGTTCCAGGCTCTTGTTGGTCTCCTTGACCAGGTTCTTTGCCCACTTGTCCAGCTCACGCTTGTTGATCCCGTTGCGGGCCACGTTGCCCTCCTGTCTCAGGTGCCTCAACCAAGGGTACGGAGCGGGTCCGACAACGGCCGACCGGTTCCGGGCGCCGAAGAGAGCGGGCGGTCAGTCGACGTCGATGGTGCTGGTCGCGCTGCGGGGCCACTTCTTGAGGTCGCCGAGGCGGTAGAGGAGCTCGGCGCCGCGCTTCCCGGTCGGGGCACGGGAGATCGCAAGCTGACCAGAGCTTCGCCGCTGGCTTCCGACGCGGTTGGCCTGGGGGTATGGCCATGAGCGGGGGGCATCGTCCAGGGTGGGGCGATGAGCGTACTCCGCACCGGTGACATCACCGACGACATGATTCAGGCCATGGAGACGGCCAAGCGGCAAGGATTGCAGAAGGACCTGCGCGCCCTCGCCGCCCACATCCGCGCCAACGCCCAAGGCCGCCACGACGGTGCGAAGCCCGGCTGGCGGGCCGGCGTCGAGTGGACGCTGCTGTGGATCGAGAACACCGCTGCCCAGCTGCCCGAAGGCCAGCCGTAGGCCGCGGCGCCCGACGGGCCGACGGTCAGAGCGTGTCACCAGAGTAGTAGAAGCGGCACGCGATGCCGGGCCCGGCTGCGCGGGGCTCGCCGGGACGCGGATCGTACAGAGCGCTGCCGCCGGGCCACCTGGAGAGCTCGATGGTCAGGGCGACGCCATCGTCGACTTCCTCGGTGCGCCACCCGTGGATGTCCAACAGCAGGCCGTCCAGCGGTCCGCCGACCAATTCGGCGTAGGTCCGGTGCGGAAGCGGACAGGGGTCGTCGTGGTCGTGGCCGTAGACCGGCCGCGCAGCAGCTGCTCGTCACCGTTCATCCGACCAGCCTTTCAGCTGGCACCGACAACGGGGCGGTCCGGCGCAGCGAAAGTAGGCGGTGCACCATCGGATCCGGGCGCGACCCGGCCTGCTTCGCCTGTACGGTTGCGGCGCCGAGGCCAGCCTCCAGGGCTGTGAGGGCCTTGTACATCGTCAGAGCTGCATTTCTTTCCAGCGTTCGATCAGCTCGGCCTGTCAGCCCATCGCTGACTGCCATAGAACCCTCTGGGCGCTTGATGCCGTCTTGCCGTCGCCCTTGGCTGGTCCTCGTCGGAGCTTTCGCTGCACGGGGCTGTCGCGTGTGTGGAAGTTATTGGGTGGAGGAGCTGTCCTCCGAAGATGTGCTGCAAGTGCGAGACGTCCGTGTCCTTGCCCAGGGGGAGCCACTCCTCGGGCAGTGAAGTCGTCGCACCAGACGGCGACTCCGTCCCGACGGGAGCGAAGAACATCTGAACAGGCTCTTCCCACACTGTCGACTTCAGGGCGACCTGTGCGTCGAAGACTTCCGGACGGAGCTGCAGAACACCATCCTTGCACAGGGCTTCGATGTAGGCGAGGAGCTCGATCGTCGCAACCATGGTCCAGGCGACCAACGGCACAGCGGCCCGGAACCGGTCTCGCAATCCGAAGGGGTCACCTTCCTTTCGCCGCTCCGTGTCGTGATGCACCACGTCGCCGTAGATCCAGGCCAGGGCCAGCCGATGCGCGTCAAGGTCGTGTTCTTCGCCTGTCGTCGTGTTGGTGACCAGGATCCGGTAGGCGGCATCTGCGGGCGTGGCGGGGTCCACTCGAGCCTTCCACTCGGCACGCGCTGCCCGGACGTGCTCCGCATCCCGCGGCAGCTCCCGGCAGGCGTAGCCCAGTGCCTTCAACGCCTTCATGTGGAAGCAGTCCTCGGTCGTCAAGAGAATCGGCCGGATCCGCGCCGCCGCGGACTCGACTACCTCCTCGGCCGGCAGCTCATGCCGGATCCGAGCCTCACCGTTCTCGAAACGGACCCCGATCCTCGGGTCGATGAGCGCCACGAGCTTCTCCCAGTCATCAGCCAGGGAGTGCTCTGCCACACGACGCGCTCGCAGAACGAACGACTCAAGACACTGCTGGTTCCTCTGCTCAATCTCCGCCTCGTCACGTGCCACGCGCGCCCCCTCACCTCAAGACCAGCATGACGAAGCTCCCGCCGCGCAGACCACCGAATTCCTCAGGCACGGTTCCATGATCGTCAGCTGGTCAGGTGCGATGCCGCGTCATCACGAGCCTTTCGCGCCGGCTGGCTACTGGCCGGGAGCGTCATCTCCCTCGCCAGAGGTTGGCTGCGCCTGCGCTTCAGCATGGCTGGCGAGGGCTTCGAGGGCTTCGACAGCGCTGGTCATCAGTCGAACGAACTGTTCGTCCGGCTGAAGTTGGTTGAGGCCGGCCTGGGTAAGGAAGGCGGGCCACTTCTTGTTCCGGGCGTGGGCCGCGCCGTTGCTCCGCAGGTTGTAGAGGAGGCGTAGCGGGCCGACGAGGGTGTCGGGGTTGCCGCCGGTGTGTTTCACCCACCCCTCGAGGTTGTTGATGGTGGCGGCCTTGGCGTCGGCTCCGGGGAGCTTTCGCAGGGCCTTGGTGTCGAGGTAGTCGATGATGCCCTTGGCGAGGGTGAGGATCTGAGTGTCGGCTTCGCTCTGCTCGCTGCTGGTGGGCGTGTGCAGGCCGGCGAAGGCGATCTGGTCGGCGGCATCCCAGGACCGGTAGACCGGCTGCCTGACGATGGCGGACAGCGCCGTGCTGAACCGCTCGCGTGCATCGGTCAGACGGCGCAGCGGATCAGTGGTCGTGTCAATCCACTCACCCAGGATGTCGCGGCGTCGGCGCGCCTCGTCGATGCCCCCGAGTGGCGCGACGTTGAAGCTCAGCCAGTGGGCGCGCTCGGCACTCGGCAGGTCGCGGCCCAGGTCGCCGAGATATGCCTCCACCAGGCCCTCCTCGTTGCGGCCAATCGAGATGCCCCACAGTCCCAGACACGACAGGCGGCCGTCTCGCACCTGGTAGCGAGAAGGTTCGGAGGTGTAGCGGCGCAGTACCTCGCGTCGGAAGTAGACGCGGGTCAGGTAGTCGGGTGTACCGAGATCCTTGTAGGCACCGCTGAGCTGGTCCGGGTCGCAGGTGAAGGTGATGGGCTGGCCGGTGCTCGGATCGGTGCCGATGATGAACTCGGGGTACGACACGGCGGTCGTGTACGGGTAGGCGAGGTCGGCCGGCTCGGCGTCGATGGGCAAGACCAAGTGCTTGCCGCACAGGCGCACGGCGGGTGGCCCCATGCGGCTGCTGTGGAGCTCGAAGGTGCTCACCTTCGTGCGGTCCGTCGCTTGGATCGTCTGGGCGGGTGCTGCGTCGAGATGAGTGATCCGCTCGTGCTGGACGACGAGGAAGCGCTCGCGGACGGCCAGGTAGCGGCGCAGTGGCAGCGCGGTGACCTCGATGCGCAGGTCGGTGTCGCTGCGGTGGACGCGGATGAGCTCTTGGTCGCGGCCGGCGTCGTCGAGGAAGTACCAGCTGCTGTCGGGGCGCGGCACGGCGGCGAAGTACCACAGGAACGAGTGGGTGAACTCGATGGTGGGTTCGACATCGGGCTGCTGGTGGCGACGCAGCTGGACGAAGAACTCGGCCCGAGCGGAAGTGTCAGCCATGCCGTCGCCGAAGACGGCCTCGTCGCCGAAGTGTGCAACCTCGGTCTGGCCCACGCTGCCGTGGGTCCAGTCGCTCTTGGACAGGGCGTACTCGCGACCGACGAAGGTCGTCAGGTAGCTGCCGATCCATGAGTACCGGCCGTCCACGGGCTCCTGCAGGACGGTGACCCACCCTGTGGGAGCAGGATCGATCCCGGCCAGGTAGGACTCCGGCCGCACGTCCTCCGGCAGGCTATCGCCGCTGCCGCTGCTGTACTTGAGCGCCATCTGACGAGTCTAGGACCGGCCGCCGACAGCCCACCAAGGCATTTAGAACCCCTAACGAAATGATCTTCGAAATGGTTGGATCATTCCGGGACTGCTGATCCAGAGGTGTGCGGTGGCGCGGCCCAAAAGGTCCTGACAAAGGAGTGGGACGCGTCGGCGAGTGATCAGACAGGTCGTGAGGCCGAGGAAGACTTCGTGGATGTCGGGACATCGTTCCCAGCGGATACGGAGCTGGCGGAAACAGTGGAGCCGGGCAATGTCCCGTTCCATGACCCACTGGTGGACGCCGAGGTCGGAGGCCTGCAGGTCTCCGCGGCGGCCGATCATGGGTTTGACACCAGTTGCCCGGACCAGGCGGCGGCAAAGTGAAGCCCGCTGACCCACGTGGCGTGAGGGTACTCGTCACCCGCGTCGAGTGCGGCTCGAACCGTGTCCCAGACACCCTCGCCACCGAAGTCGGTACGTACGACCAACGAGGTCAGATCATCAAGCTGAGGCAGAGGCATCTCATGAGCCCCTCATCCGGCGCTGACACCAGTCGTCAACGGACCAGGCCCTGCCGCGCCGGCGATTCCTTTGGCCGGCGTCCGGGCTCAGTCCCTTCGGCTGCTGCGGATGACGTCGTCGCTGGTCTTTGTGGCGGTCGTCAGCATGCTGAGGAACGTGGTGGAAAGAGCGCCTGTGCTGAGGCTGCTGTCCTGGAGCAGTAGTCGGCACCCTGCGGCCTCTGAGTCCGTGGCATGCCTGATGAAGAGGGGGTGGGCCAGCACTTCGCGTGCTGCGTATCCGTCATTCGCTTCCATGGTCCGCCGGTGCAGTTCGTGTACGAGGTCGTATGCGAGGAGGGCGGAGTCGCCGACGCCGTCTAGGACGGCGAGGCCGAGGCGGATGCTGAAGAGGCCCATTCCGGGCTCGGGCTTCTGGGAGATGTACGTCTCCGCCAGGGATGCGCGCTGGTCGTCGTCCGGGAGGCCGGCGGCGTTGTGGCAGAGGACGGTCAGGCAGTCGGTGACCGTCCGTTCCCATGGGTCGCCGGGTGCCGTGGTGGTGAGGAGGTCCTGGGCCCGTTGCGAGTCGTGTGCGGTGAGGGCGGCGATGACGGCGACCTGGCGGCCGTCGAGCATGCGTTGCCCGATGCCGCGGTACTCGGTGAGGTGGGCGAGTGCCTCGTCCCATCGGCCGAGGGTGGTGAGGGCGCGGGTGCCGTCCGCCAGGAGTACCCGCCACAGCCAGGCGCGGACTTCCTCCCGGTCTTCGCTCGTGGCGGTGAGGCGGGCCGGAACGGTAATGTCTTCGAACCGGATGGTAGAGCCGGTGCCTACGGCTTCATAGAGGTCGGTCAGACGTTGGCGGCCGTCGTCGGCGTGGCCGGCACGGATCTGTAGACGGGCGAGGTTGACGACGGGTTCCAGCCCGCGGATCGCGCTCATGGCGGGTAAGGGGCCGGCGTGGAGGTAGGCGGCGGCGTGTGCGTGGCAGATCTGGCGTGCGAGGGCGGGCAGGCCGAGGTCAGAGGCGATGAGAGCGGCCTGGTTGTAGACGGCGGAGGCTCGGCCCTCGTCTTCCTGTTCCCGTGCGGCCTCGGCGAGTTGGGCGAGAGCCTGTACGCGGTCGGGGAGAGGAAGACAGGTAGGGCGGAATCGGGCGATGAGCGGGAAGCGTTTGGCTGTCGGGCTGTGCGGATCCATGAGTTCCCCGGGCGGTCGGCAGTGGGCGGTGCCCGCCGGGTCGTGGACGGCGGGCACCGGAAAGCGAGTGGGGCTACTGCCAGTCGACGACGATGCGGTTGAGCGGGGTGTCGAGGACGAAGAGACCGTGACTCCGCCGGGGGACGGTGGCGTCGAGGGGAAGGAGCTGGAAGGTGGCTTCGCGGCCGCGGTACTCGCGGTCCCATGTCCGGACGGCGCCCGCCACCCGAGCGGCCAGTTCCTCACTACCGGGGCCGTGACCGATGACGCCGAACTCCCAGAGCTTGCCTCCCTCGGGCGTGGTCCGGTCGGACAGGCGGCGGGCGAGGTAGGTGAGGGCGCCCTTGTCGACGACCGCGGTGGAGGAGGGATAGGGGTCCTCGGCCAGGTGCGTTCCCTTGGCGCTCGAGGGGAACAGCATCCGGACCAGGCCGCCCGGGACGGTGCAGGAGACGAACAGCTCCATCCACTCGGGGGATTCCATGGCGCGTACCGTCACCCCGGTCCATTCCTCGGTCCGGGGCTGGTCCAGGACTCCGGCGAGAGCGTCGGTGTCGATGTGTCGGCCGGCGGGGGCCTGGAGTCGGACGGTGCCGTCCGTGCTGAGGGGGATGACACGTCGGTCGTCGTCGGCGACGCCCCGGCGCAGCGGCATGAAGGTGTTCATCTCGCTGCCGAGCGACACCCACCGGCCGTCGCGCTTCTCGTAGGCGATGGACCGGGACACGCTGCCCACCAGGCGCTGGGGGA
This sequence comes from Streptomyces sp. NPDC006197, assembly GCF_040613865.1. NCBI lineage: Bacteria > Bacillati > Actinomycetota > Actinomycetes > Kitasatosporales > Streptomycetaceae > Streptomyces > Streptomyces sp. NPDC006197. The sequence goes on from NZ_JBEXSZ010000084.1 coordinate 14,855, forward strand.
CGACCAGGCGTCCGCCGGGGGCGAGCTGGTCGAGCCAGGCGTGCGGGATGCCGTGGGCGCCGACGGTGGCGATGATCCGGTCGTACGGTGCCCCCTCGGCATCGCCTAGGGCTCCGTCACGGGTGAGGGCGGTGACGTTGGCGTATCCGGCAGCGGCGATGCGGGCGCGGGCGCCTTCGACGAGGTCGTCGTCGACGTCGATGGTAGTGACGTGCCCTTCCTCGCCGACGAGGTGGGCGAGCAGGGCGGCGTTGTAGCCGGTGCCGGCACCGACTTCGAGGATCCGTTCGCCGGGCTGGGCGTCGAGCTGGTCGAGCATGAGGGCGACGACGGTGGGCTGGGAGGCGCAGGAGATCGGAGTGCCGTCGGTGTCGTACTTGATGTTCACCGGCGCGTCGGCGTACGCCTCCTCCAGAGGGGCGTCAGGGACGAACAGGTGCCGGGGCACCGTGCGCAGGGCGTTCTCGACGGCGGGCGTGTGGGCATGGCCGTCGTTCTTGAGCCGGTCGACCAGGGCGTTGCGAAGCTGCTCGGCTTCGGCGGTGGTGGTGTCGGTGGTCACCGCGCTGACGCTAGTGATCCCGGACGGTGCGGTGTGGTGCGACGTGTGGGTGTCACTCGATCCCATGACGGCCTCTCGTGCGATGTGGGACAGGGCGTGCTGTTCGTGCCGGAGAAGTCCGGCACGGTTGAAGTGGAAGATCACGTGGTGGGCGAGGACCGCTCGCAGGCCGCGGGACAGACGTCCTGCGGCGGCGAGGCGGGCCAGGTCCGTGCCGGCCTGCTCGAAAGCGGCGATCCAGGCGCTGTGGCCGTCGAGGGGACCGCTTGGGCGGCCCAGAGCGTGGGCGTCGGCGGTCATCAGCGTCCGTATCGCCGGAAGCGCGGTCGCTCTCCGAGTGGGAGGGAGGGGTGTTTCGGACGGGCGTAGGGCGGCGACCTTCACCCACACGTCTCCCTGCTCGTACCAGTCGAGTCCGGCGGCGCGCATCATGGCGCTCGTGAGCAGGACGGCGGTCTCGCGGCGGCCGAGCCGTCCGGAGCCGGGGCAGTAGCCGAGCAGGTGGCGGCTGTCGGCATGGAACAGCTTGTGGGCAATGCCCATCCCTGCAGGTCCGCCGAACGCGTACGTCTCCGGCTCGTAGACGCTGGAGACCCACGCGGTGGCGACGTCGTCGCGGATGAGGTCGTCGAGCAGGGCTTCGACGGTGGGCGACGAGGTGGGAGCGCGGTAGCGCAGTGGCCAGGGCTGCTTGTTCATGAACCACCAGCCGGTGAGTTGTCTGTCCTCCTCGGCGACCCGCAGAGCGGGGCCGAGGCGTTCGGCGATGGCGCGGCGGGCGGCCGCGCGGTCGGGGAAGGTGACGTGGTGCTGGTGCCAGCGTGCTCGGGACATGTCGGAGGTCCTTGGCCGAAGGGGATCAGGCGATGAGGAGGCAGGTGTCCCAGGTCGATTCCGGCGGGACGGCGGTGACGGAGGTCTGCAGGGCGAGGGCGACTCCTGCGGCTCCGTCGAGGAATCCCGGTCCCGTGGTGCCGTCACGGATGATCGCGCGGGCCGCAGCCACCGGATCGCCGACCGCCGGGCAGATCTCGTCCACGAGCGCCGGGACGACGGCACGCAGTCTCCTGGAGTTCGAGGGGCCGGCGTCGGCCGCGGCCCGGACGGCGACGTGGGCGAGCCCGGCGAAGCCGTGGCACAGGCCCTTGTCGCTGATGGCCTTGAGCTGCGCACCATCGGAGAGGGAACGGAGAAGCGCCCGTTCCGCAGTGGCCTGTCGGCGTACGTCCTTCAGGGCTAGGGCGGCGAGCTGTTGGGCCCGGGCGAGCCCGGCTGTCCCATAACACCACGACGGACGCCGGGACGCGGAGGGCGCGAGAAGGTCCTCGCGCAGTTCGGTGCGGGTGACCCAGTACGGCCAGACGGTTCCGTCAGTGGTGTCCTGCCGCCAGCGGTCCAGCCAGGTGAGGATCGTACGGATCGCTCCGTACTGGCCAGGGACGACCGTGCCGCGCAGGGCGGCGAGGGACAGCAGTGCGAGGGGGCCCGCGATGCCGTGCGCGAGGCCGGAGTTGGCGTGTCCGTCGGGAAACCGGTCGTCCACACGGCCGGACGGACCGGTGGCGGTCCACCAGCCGGGCAGGCTCTCCCCGTCGAAGGTGACCGGTGAGGTTAGGCGCACGAGGTATTCCAGGACCGATCGGACGAGAGCGGAGGTCGGGTCGCGGCGCAGCAGGTGAGCGCCGTAGCCGGTCAGCCCACGGATGGTGTCGAACTCGGGGATCTTCGCGAGCCCACCGTCGTCCATGCGCTCGTGTGCGGCGGCCAGGCGGCGGCGTACGTCGGCTTCTGTCTGCCGGTCCAGCCTGTCCAGGGCCCGCTGGTAGGGGCCGGGCAGGTGCTCGGCGGCGCACGCCACGGAGTGCGCGAGGGCCGGCGCCCCGTAGAAGGGATGGCTGTCGGGGCCGCTGGTGAACGGCTGCCGGGCGGCGGTCGAGAGCCAGTCGTGGACGCGCTGCCACGGACCGAGACCGGCGATCGCACGTTCGATGTGCAGCAGCGCGATGCCCGGCATCCCGTACGCGAGCTGCTGACGGTTCGCCTCCGCCACGCCCGGAGCGGTACGGGGGTCGGCGAGAAGATCGGCCACGGTGCGCACGAACTGCGCGGGGGCGTTCACGATGTCCTCCGGGCGGTCCAGGCGAGGGCGGCGGCACGGGCGAGGTAGAGGCAGATCTCCTCCTCGAGGAAGTCCACCGCCACGTGCCGAACGAAGTGGACGTGCAGCAGTGACGTGAGGACGTCGTCGAGAGCGATGCCCTCGGTGTCGGGCCCGGGCAGGTGAGAGCGGTAGGCGGCGAGGGCCCGGCCCCGGTCGGACCATGCTTCGACGGTCACCTCCCCGCCCGGCATGCTGCGCAGCGCCTCCCAGTGACTGCTGGGGTCGGCGAGCCGGACCGCCTCGGCGAACTGGGGACGGGGGACCCGGGCCGGGGCAGCGGCCGGCACATGGTCGATCAGCCAGCGCATGCCCGACTCAGGGTCGCCGAGGAACGCGGAGGCGATGGCCACGGTGTGTGCGGCGACCAGCGCACGCCGCCCCGGACGCTGCGGCTGCCCGAGTTGGGCGAGCACGGCGCGCGAGTCCGCCCGGAACACCTCCTCGGCCGCCGCCCACGCGGATCCGGACCCCCAACGACCCGTCTCCCGATACGAGGTGGGATAACGCAGATCCGACAGTAGCCCGCTGTCGCGCAGCTCCTCCGCCCACGTGCTCATCGTGCGCGCGGTCTCTGCGAACGCCTCGTCGGTGGGCAGGGCGATCCTCACACGGAGGTGCTGGTCGGGGTCGCGGAAGCGGACGAACCACCACGGCGGATAGCCGAGCCGGTCCAGCAGATCGGGCAGGTGGTCGGCCAGGATGGTGTCCTGGCGACGGATGTCCCCGTACAGGCTGGCGAGCAGCACCGGCGAGGTAGCCGGGGTGTGGACCTGGTCGCGCCGCGCGATGCGGGCTGGGGTGGGGGCGGGCACCGGTGGCCACGCCGGTGGTGCCGTGGCCTTGAGAGGCAGAACGATCTCGTGCGCCCGGCCGCCGCACCACCCGAACCCGTCCGGCTTTCCGGCCTCGGTGAGGACGACCGAAGCCTTTTGATCGAGCCGCTCGCGCAACAGGACGCGATGGCCGGCATGCGAGAGGTCGAGCGTGAGGAGCCGGTCTCCGTCTCCCACCTGTACGTGCCGCGGCACTCGACGGGCCGTGCACCATTGGGCGAAGGTATCGTTCCACTCCTGCCGGCCTCCGTGGCCAGACAGTTCGGAGCGCTCCAGACGCCAGCGGGCGGGCGACAGGACGATCCGGCCGTGACGGAGCCGGGGCAGGAACGGCATCGTTGCCGCAGCTCCCCAGTCGAAGACCGTGACCTGAGCGCACTGGGCCCGGGACAGTTCCGTGAGGAACCGGACGAGCGGCGGAGTGTGGGTGTGAAGGTTCAAGGCGTGCATTCCGAGTGCCTCGACCCGATGTCCCAGAGACGGCACGGCGAGATACATGCGCCGCCCGTCACAGCCGACTGCCAGGTCCTGCACCCCCAAGACTCCGTCCTTGGGATCCCGATGCTCGTCGAGGCTGATCACCACCGGCAGGACCTGCGGGGTGCGGGTGACATGGGCGCTCTCCGGCAGCAGCGGAGGGAACGACAACTGAGCGGGCACCGTGGCACGGTCGGCTGCGGGCAGATCGGCCAGGTCGGCGATCAGCCTCTCCCGGTCCTCCGGCGCCATGACGCTCAGGAACCGGCCCAGACCCACGCCGGCCCCACGCGACACGCTCACCACCCGAAGCCGGAACCGGCCCCGCTCCAACTCCTCGAGGCTCCGGGCTTGGACCTGGAACCCAAGCTCCAGATGCGGCGGGATCCGGGGCGGGACGGGCCCGGACTCCAGCTCGGCGATCAGTGCCTCGTCCAGAACCACCTCCTCGTGCCCGTCGAGCGCGGCACGCTGCGCGATCCGGACCAGGACCTCGTCACGCTTTGACAACCGCGGACGCCGCTCACCGGCCGCAGCCCCGGGGTAGCCGTCGGGGAAGCCGATGCCGCTGTCGGAGACCACGTCGAGAAGCGGGACCATCGTCCCGATGCCGAACCGCTCGTAGAACCGCATGTGGTATGCCTTCCAGGCCGCGGTCCCGTATGGCGCCGGGCTCACCCGAGTCAGGAGCATCGAGGCACGCTCCGTCTCCCGGGCCACTTCGACGGGCAGAGCGACCTCGGCATCCAGACGGACGTCCAGCGCGAGCGGGTGCGGGCGCAGACCGGGCGCCATGCTCCGCATCCGTACGGCCACGGCCTCGCGCGGGCCCTGGCGAACGCCTTCCTGGATTTGGCGCAGCTCGCCCACCAGGCCGGCCACGGTCGGGATCGACCCGGCGTCCACATCGTCCAGCCGGTTGAGGAGGTGACCGAGGGCGTCGGTCTCGGTGCTGGGAGCGTGCAGGCTCGTGATCAGTACCCGCAGCCGGATCAGGTCTCGTAGCAGTCCCGTCACCTTGTCGGTTCCGGCCTCGGGGAAGGCGTTGAGGACGCAGGCCACCACCGCGTCGAAGGAGGACGGGGTACGGGCGGCCGACAGGGCGGCGCGTACCGGGCCGGTCAGTCGGAGCGAGGCCTCGACCGCCCGGGGCCGGCCCTGTGCCGTGTCAGACGTGTACGGCAGGATCAGCCGGCCCCCGCGGACCATGAGCGTGCCGGCGGCAACCACGGGCAGCCGCAGCAGCAGTTCCGGACAACTTTCCAAACGCGCGACGACCGCTGCCAGCCACTCTGCCGAAGGCCGGGCGACGACCGTGTGCTCATCTCCCCACGTGGCCCCGGCGCTGGCACTCACCGCAGCAGTCGTGACCCCGGCGAACAGCCCGAACGGAGTCGCGCGGTGCCCTGCCCGCAGCAGGTAACGGACGGTGGACACGGCGGCCTTCCGGACATCGTGAGGAAGGGGCGACGCAGAACCGAGGAGCACGTCAACCTGCAAGGCCAGCTGCGGACTTGCATGCCGCAGCCCCTCACCGAACGGGCTGCCGTCCCAGATGCTCCGTAACCACGCCGATTGCTCTGCCGTGCTCTCGACCGCCCCATCGCCCAGGTCCGGGCATGAGGGCAGGCAGTGCGCCGGCCGCGTGACGGCGCGCACGAGCGCTGTCCGGCCGGATCGGTACGACGGTGAAACCACGTCTACGCCTCCGCAAGGGGATGGTCGGAAGCGGACCGGTGCCGCCGCACCGCAAGAGCGCGGCGGCACCGACCCACGTATGGGGACCGTTGAACCGGTCAGGCGACGCCGGTGGTGCAGGCGCCGCAGGTGGAACCGCAGCCGTCGTCGGTGAGGTTGGTCAGACTGGCCGGGTCGGCGACTTCGACCAGGGCGACGTCCAGCTCGAACCCGTCGGATGTGGTCGAGACCATCGACTGCGGACGGACCTGCGTGGTACCCGGGTCGGCGATGTGCGCCATGTTCACTCCTTCATGGGGTGGATGAGATGTCGGTACTGCACTGTCAGGAAGCAGGGAGCCGCAGCCGGAGGAACCGACCGGGGCGGCGCGCCTCCTGACCACCCGGGCCTCGGCCGAGGACCGGAAGCGAGAAGGGCCGCTCAAGAAAGCGGTTGAGTGGCGGCGTAGAGGAGGGTGGCGAACACGGCGACGAGCAGGACGACGTACGCGACCAGTCGCCTTCGGCTCACGGCAGGTCCCCCGTACGCTCCCCCATCTCCGTCTTCTGCCCGGAAGGACGTTCCCGAGGCGGGAGGACGTAGTACCCGGGCCCGAGGCGCTCGTCCTGCCTGAAGGCGATGAGACGTTCGGCGATCAACCCGCGACAGGCCCTGGGTATCTGCGCGGAGGCCAGGTTGTGGCGGAGAGCGAGCACCCCCAGGGGAAGAGGTGTTCCCGGTCGGTAGATCCCGTCCTGGATCGCTTTGCGCGTGGTCTGTTCGAAAGCGAAGTCGTCCGGGTGCTGCTCCCCAGGCCTGAGCCGGTAGGAGTGGCCGCGCCCGACCCTTCCCCGGTAGACGACTTCTCCAGCGGCGCCGAGCTCTGCCATGGCGGCGGAAAGGGACGAGACGCTGACGTCCAGGGCACGCGCGAGAACGTTGTTCTGCGGCAGCCTCTCTCCGAAGTCGTAGCGCTGCAGGTGCTGGCGCAGCTGCTGGAGGAGGACTGCGCGGCGTTGGACGTGACTTGCGCTTACCTCCTCCCGGACGGACACCGTGCCGGTCGCCGCAGGTTCCTGCGGTGCGGATAACAGGGTTTCGAATCCGCGGGAGGGGCTTTCGTGTGGAGGACGGCAGCGTAAAGGCCGGCTGACTGTGGTCATTTGTCCTCCTGGGGCCGCAGGGCGGCGATGAGGCGGTCGGCCTGTGCGAAGGTCAGGAGGGGGATGCCGACGCCGTCGGGGCGGAGGTCGGCCTCCGCCAGAGGTGCGGCATCGGCGAGGACGGAGACGGAGCCGCCGAGCTTCGCGGCAAGTTGTTCGGCGAGCACTCGCGCGAGGGAGCTCAGCTCGCCCGGGTCGTCGATCTCCTCGTAGGGCGGAAAGCCGAGAGCCTGCTGTACGAGACGGACGTCGCGGACGGACAACCACAGGCCGTGGACCTTCCCGTTCCCGGGAAAGAAGGAGTCGGGCAGGCTGAACCCGCGTTGGGTCATCACGCTCCACAGTCGAAGAGCGGTCAGCACATCCGGCCTTCGGAACGTGACCAGAGAGGTCAATGCTTGTACGGCCCGGGCGGTCGCCACCGGCGGCAGTACGACAGCCACACCCCAGACCTCCAACAGCTCCGTTTCCGTCACCGTCGCCGGGATCCCCTCCTGAAGAAGGGCGTCCCTGGTCCAGGCGACCGCCTCGTCCTGGTCGGCCGCGATCCGACCGGCGACCGGCACCGGCCCGCCGTACGAGACGACGAAGATCGAGCGGTCCGCGGTGACGTGAACGACGTGGGTGCCCTCCACATAGCGCAGTGCGGTCCGCAGCTCTTCGACGTCGTTCTCATGAGGAGCATCTGACAAGGGGGCAGGCAGGACGGAGGTGTTCAGGGGACTCACTCCCGGGGAGACGTATGAGGGCGGCCTGACAGTCGCGGTGCCGTGACCCGTGCGGCAACAGCACCGGTCGATGGGCGAGCAGCGACGGGGAGGACGGTCTAGGGATCGATGCGCTCGAGCAGGCTCATCAGCGCGGCGGCCCGACGGGTGGCCAGACCACGGGCGGACGGCCGGCGACCCATCCACGCCGCCAACCCTCGTGCGACGGGGAGGGGTTCGGAGGCAAGCTCCAGAAGAGAGGAGAGGGCGTCGGGCGGTTCCCCCTGTTTCTGCGCCAGGTCTCCGAGCCGGAGCAGCGCCGTGCCCAACTCGTCGGCACACTGACGGATCCGCTCCTCGGGCAGGGTGTCGTCGAGCTGATCGAGCAGGGAGTAGACCTCTGCGTGCGGGTCGAGCCGAGCCTGGATGCGCAGGAGGACGTCCGTATCAGCCGAGAAGCGCCCGGCAGAGGTGACCGAAGCCGTAACGCCACCGCGTGCGGGGTCGACGATGGTGATCGTGTGGGAGGAAGCATCCCGTAAGGCGAGCTTCACGCGACACCACCGGCCCGTACGGCCTGCCGCATGGGCATCACGGCCCGCACGACCCGCCCGTCCACGGTTGCTACCCAGGAGACGCGAGCCCCTGTCAGGAAGAAGAGAAGCCTTGCCACGTGGTCGGCATCGGCGAAGACACGCTCGCCGTCCTCGACCTCGATGAGCAGACTCCCCTCCGCGTCGACCGCGAGACCGAGACAGAACGATTCCCGGGTGCAGTCGGCCGCATTGCGCACCAGAGCGGCAGCGGTGTGTGCGGCGGTTTCGATGTCCCCCTGCCAGCCCAGCACCGTGGCCGTCGTCCGGACGAACACGCGCGCCTGTGGCAGAGACACATCGATGCTCGGAGGCAGCTGCTTGCGCAGGAATGTCAGCGCCTGCTGAGCAGGCGCCTTGTCGGATGGCGAGGGGGCGGGCGACGAAGCCGGCCGGAGGATCCGGGAAGGGTGCTCATGTGCCATGGAAGGCTCCTCAGCCGTATGAGGCGATGGGAGGGTGAGACGTCACAGCCAGGACCCGGTCGAACGAGGGCCAGGTTGTGGCAGCGAGGGCGCTGGGGAGGGCTTCGCTCCCGGCTCGTCCGACAGGAGCTGCTCGCAGGAAAGGGCGCCACCGTGTTCACCTCCCGATCGGTTCTGGGCCGCGGACGTTGTCCGCATCGGTACGGAGGCCGAGGGAGCGACGCATGCCATGGACCAGTCAGCCGAAGAACACGTTCTCCGGTCGATGAGCAGCTACTCGGGCTTCCGAGACCAGCAAGATGCGCCGCCGCCCCTGGCGTGAGCAACAGTCACTTCCGACTGATCAGGCATCCGGGGGCGTCAAGTGACTGGTAGGGCTGACGAGTGACTGGAGAAGTCACTGTTCGTAGATCCGAAGCATCGGATTCTCACTATGCTTTCGGGAACCGGGCCTGGGCTGAGGAGGTGCTGATGGAGCGCGTGCCACACGGTCCGTCCTGTGCGAAGCGGTTACGGCGGGACACGGAACAACAGGGTGTGGGTCTCCGTGGGATCGTCGAAACCATCCACCATCACTGCGGGGTGTCTTTGCTCCGGGCGCAACGGCTGGCTCGTGGTCTGACGCTCAAGCAGGCCGCAGCACATCTGAACGCCCTTGCCGCGACACGGGAGAACCCGCCTCGGCTCGACGGGGACCAGCTGGGGCACTGGGAGACCGGCCGGCAGATGCGCGCGAAGACCCTGGCCCTGCTGTGCGAGTACTACGAATGCGCACCTGAAGATTTGGGGTTCGAAAGAGCGGCCGACGCTGCTTTTCCATCCTGCTCCGCCGTGGTGCCTGCCGGACGATCCCTGCCCCGGCTGCCGCACGAGCGAGGGCTGGACGACGGCGAGACCTTGGGGCAGCATGTCGACGCGGTCCGGCGCTCGGTGGATCGCACCCTGGCATCCGGAACGGTCAGTCCCAACCAGCTCGACCTGCTCGACGAGCAGGTGCTCTGGGCTCGCCAGCAGTACGTGTACACCCCGCCGGCTCCGATGATCAGAGTGCTCCTCGACCATCTCTCCGAAGTGGAGATGCTGGCCGAACAGCGGCAGCCAGCGGCCGTCGCGGTCCGGCTCTCGGAGCTGACGGCCATGCTCGCCACCCTCGTTGCCGACGCACTCATGAAGCTCGGGCAGCTGTCCCGGTCACAGTCCTGGTACGCGACGGCACGGAACGCGGCGGACGACAGCGGAAACCTCGAACTCCGCGCTCGTGTGAGAGCCCAGGCCGCCATGCTCCCCTTCTACTACGGCCCCCTCGAAGCGGCTGTGAATCTATCGCGGGAAGCCCGGATCATCAGCCGCGGGCGTCCGAGCGCCACGACCGCCTTCGCTTCGGCGGCCGAGGCCCGTGCCCTCGCCAAGCTGGGGGACAGCGAAGGAGCGGAAGCCGCCCTCAAACGTGCCGCTGCGATGTTCGAGCAGAGCGGGGCAGGGGGGCGTGGCGACGACGAAGCCTTCGGCTTTCCCGAGCGACGGTTCAGGCTCTACGAGAGCGGCACCCTGACAGCCCTCGGCCGCACGAGCGAGGCACGGCGTGTCCAGGAAGCGGCACTGCGCCTCTACCCCTCGAAGACGGGCATCGATCCGGCTCTGCTCCACTTCGAGACTGCCCTGTGTCTCGCGTACGACCACAGCCCGGCAGAGGCCTGCCGGCTGGCCGGTACGACGCTTCTGCGGATCGCTCCGGAGCACCGCACTCCGATCGTGGAGCAACGGGCCCGGGAAGTCATCGGTGCCCTCCCGCCCGGCGCGCAATCGGGACGGGCGGCCCGTGAGCTACGAGAGATCCTCGCCCTGCCTCCCGGACGGACGTGACATACGATCCGATCGTCGGCGAGTCTGGACCTCATGACACACGATGCCCCAGGCGGGTTCACTGAGCTCGAGATGTACCAGGTCCTGGAGCGGGCGGCTGAGACCGCCGGCCTTGACTGCTCCGGAGCTCGCCTCCTGCGTGGACACACCAACGCGGTTGTTCTTCTCGAACGGGAAGGCGTCGTCGCCAAGATCGCCCGCAAGGGATCTCACCTCGACGACGTCACGAGGACGATCGCATTCGTCCGCTGGCTCATGGCCGACGGTTTCCCCACGGCTCCTCTGCACCCCGTCGACCAGCCCGTCGCCGTCGATCGGCACGCCGTCACCTTCTGGCAGTACCTGCCCCAGCCGTCACACCCCGTCGCCGCTCACCAACTCGCCAAGCCGCTGTACGCACTTCACACCCTGCCGCCCCCGCCTGTCGCCCTGCCGGTTCACGACAACCTTGCAGCGATCCGACGCTCGCTCCGGGCGATCACCTGCCTGCCACCGGAGACGCTGGCCTTCCTGGACGAGTACACCGACCAGCTCGACGCCGCTCTCGCCACCGTGGAGTTCCCCCTCGCCTCGGGCGTGATCCAGGGCGACCCGCAGCACCGCAACGCCTTGCACCTCGGCGGGGACGCCGTCCTGTGTGACTGGGACACGGTGGCGTTCGGACAGCCGGAATGGGATCTGGTCACGGTGGAGGTCCACTGCAGGCGTTTCGGCTACGGGGAGCGGCACTACGCGGACTTCGCCGAGGCCTACGGTTGGGACGTCGCCCGCTGGTCCGGCTACCCGACCCTTGCCGCGATCCGTGAACTACGCATGATCACCACGAACGCACGGAAAGTCCATCACGCTCCGGCCAGCCTGAAGGAGATCGAGCGCCGTGTGGACGGACTGCGCCGCCGGGATCCCGTCCTGCAGTGGAACATCCTCTGACACCTGGAAGCCCACGCCAAAGGGAAGCCGGGGTGACCCTGGAGGCGCGTGAACGGGCGGCCTGGGGTGTCGAGTACGGGACTTGTTTCATCGAGGGCTACACCAGGACGGGCAGTGAAGCGAGCCCGCGAACGAGGCGGGTGCGCCGCCATTGCAGTTGATCAGGCGGTGCGGCGAGCCGGATTCCGGGAAACCGGGTCAGCACGGCTCGAAGGGCGATTTCTGCCTCGGCCTTGGCCAGGGGAGCGCCGAGGCAGCGGTGGATGCCATGGCCGAAGCCGAGATGAGCGACGGCGTCCCGGTCCAGGTCGAGCAGGTCCGGAGACGGAAACCGTTCCGGGTCGCGGTTGGCTGCCCCAAGAGCGATCAGTACCGGGACACCGGCCGAGATCTCGGTACCGCCGAGCGTGACGGCTTCCGTGGTGAACCGGAAGGTGGCCGTACTCACAGGAGAATCGAACCGGAGCAGCTCGTCCAGTGCGCCAGGGATCTCGTCCGGATTCTCTCGGAGCCGATCCAGCTGAGCGGGATGCTGGAGGAGCGCTAGGACGGCGTTGCCGAGGAAATGGGTGGTGGTCTCGTGCCCGGCCACGAGCAGCAGCACTGCCAGGGAGACCAGCTCTTCCTCGCTCAGGTGGTCGTCTCCGTCGCGGGCAGAGATGAGCCGGTCGAGAAGAGAGCTGCTTGGGTCCCGGCGCTTGGCCGCGATGAGCCCCGTCATGTAGTCAGCCATTGAGTGGGAGGCCGCGTCGATGACGTCGGGCTCTCCTGCCGCGAAGAGCTGCGCGGACCAGCGCTGGACATCAGACCGGTCGGCCTGCGGAACTCCGAGCAGTTCGCAGATCACGATAACCGGCAGTGGTACCGCCAGGCCGGACACGAAGTCGAACGGCTCGCCGATGGGCCACCGATCCAGCAGCTCGTCGGCGATCCGGGCGATGAACGGACGCAGCCCCGCCACGGCTCCTGTCGTGAACGCCTTGGTCACCAACTTGCGCAGCCGGGTGTGCTGGGGCGGGTCGCTGGCCAGCATGCTGTGGGCGACCGCAGGGTGCAGACGGCGCCGTGACCCCTTGCCCGCGAAGAAGACGGCCGTGTCCTTGGAAAGTCGAGCGTCGCTGAGGGCTTCTCTGGCTTCCGTGTAGCCGGTGACCAGATAGCTGAGACGTCCACCGGAGCCGACGGACACGGGCTGGACCGGACAGGTGGACCGCATGGCCGCGTAGGCCGGATAGGGGTCCTGGAGGAAGCGGGGATCCTGAGTCGGGTCGGTCATGCTTTCAGGCTCCAACGGGCTCGGGCCAGCCGTCGTTGACGACACGCCCACCATGGCCGGCGTAGGCATGCGCCATCAGGAGGAGCCATTCCGTGTCCGCACGCAGGTCCTTGCGCGAGGCGGCCTCCGCCGGCGGTGGGGCGACTTCGTCGGCGAACTGGCCGGTCTTCAGGCCTGCCAGCGCTGCCTTCACGACAGCCGCCTCGATGGCTGCGGCGCCTTGTTCCGTTCCAGCGTCGAAAGCGATCTGGGCCGTTTTTTGCACCCTGAGGGATCGGTACGGCCGCAGAGCGAGAATGCCGTCGCTGATCTCGATGACCCGCCGCTGGAGCAGGAAGTCCGAGTCGGTCGAAACGTCCTCGGCGGCGTCCGTCGACGGCAGGACGATGTGGGGCATCGCGGTCGACAGGTCCTGCCACAAGAGGCCGAGCGCCTCGAAGGACTGCACCTCCCAACGACGGCGACGGGCCTGAGTGATCGGGTAGACCACAGCGGGCAAGGTCAGACCGAGACAGATCAGCAGGACGGCGAGTGCCGGAGAGGTCACGCTGAAGACGCATGGTGCGGTGATCAGCGACGAGCACTCCGAATGGCTGTCGATGAGACCCAGGCTCAGGCCCAGGTCGATGAGCCGCGTCAGCTTGTAAACGACGTAGACCAATGCGAACCCGCAGCCTGCGGCTGCCGTCCGAAGACCTACTCGAACGCTCCTTCGGCGCGTCGAAGCCGACTGCCGTACGGCCTGTACCAGGAAGTCGACGATGGCGAAGCCGAGGTAGGAGATGTACAGGAGCAGGTAGAAGGCGTACACCTGCGGCGAGCGGTGCGTCATCTGCTCGTAGGCGAACAGGACGGTCATGCCGAAGGCGGACGCGGCGAGGAGGACGAGACGCACTCGGATGCGCCGCCGGGCTTCCACGGGTTCCAGGTTGAGCTGGAACGAGACGGCCAGAACCGCCGTGGCAGCCGCCAGCGAAGCCGTGTTGCTCATCAGCCGAGCGACGTGCGGGACGATCGTCTCGACGGCATCCTCGAACAGCGGTGCATAGGAGGCGAAAGCAAGGGCGAATGAGCCGAGGAGTGCGCCCATGGCCCACGTACCGGTTGGGCGGGGTGTCCCTCGACCGAACACCCAGTAGCCGGCAGCCGCAGTGAGCAGGGAAGCCATGCCGAGGAAAACGGCGTTCATCGGGATTCGAACCGATCTCTCTTGAAGGGCTGGGCGAAGAGTGCGTCCCAGCTATCCGGTCCCTTTTTTGGTCGGAGGGAAGGGGATTCACGGTCGCGATAGATGCGCTGACGGATGACCGATGCCATCGTTTCCGCCTGACGTTCGTCGGTTGTCGAGTAGCTCGTACGCCCCGACATGCGCATCACCAGGGTGGGGTTCACCCCGAGAGCCCGAGCCGTCTTCGCGTCGACCTCCAGGCTTCCCGGATGGTCGCAGTACACGTGACACAGTTCGTGTGTGAGGATGTGCCGCTGATGATGAACGGATGTGCCCTCCTCGTAGAAGAGGAGGTCGGCAGATGGGGTTTCGAGCCTTATGCCGCAGGGCGCATCGACTGTGCTGAGCGTGTTCAGTGGGTTCAGGACGATTGGTTTCCCGCGGCGTTCGGAGATCGCCTCACGCAAGTCGCGCGTGCTGAAACGGTGCGGCAGGTGCAGGAGGTCGACCTGCTCCTCGCACCAGTGACGCAGACGACTCTCGTCGATTTCTAGCAAGGGCATGGCAATCCCCCTCGGCCTCGGCTGTGCGCCAAATTACTGGTGAGCGGCAGCCATGAGGATGCCAAGAGGAAGGCGGAACTCGCGCTTCCTGGAAGTCTGGCTTCCGGTTACGGAAGGTGAATCGAAGAGGGTTCGCAGAGTTGAGACGCCATGCCTTTCGATCTTGCCCTATCCGGCGTGACGCTTACAGTCTCGGGCTGAATGCCTGCGTCGCGAGATTGCTTGAATGGTCGACTATCCCTTATGTCTGACTACGCTGAATGACTGACGGATGATCCCCTACTGATGTTTCAGGGCGTGTTGTGGTGCATGTCACCTGGTCGCGGGATCTAATTTCGGGCCATGGATTCTCGGGGCGGGCAAGCTGAAGGTGGTGACCCTGACGGCGAGTCCCTACCCGTGCTGCTGCGGTCGTGGCGGAGGCGCATGAATCCACGAAGCGTCCCGGGCCTGGTGGTCTCGGGGCGGAGGAGCGAAGGGCTGACGCAGAGCGACGTGGCTCGCCTGACGGGGGTGAGTGAGCGTTGGTACGGCGCATTGGAGCGCGGTAATGAAGCCGAGTACTCGGCCGACTTCCTTGACCGGCTCTCGTCCGCCCTTCGGTTGAGCCCTGCGGAGCGCCGCGCTTTGTATCTGAAGGCACTCGGTCGCCCGCCGGCTCTTGCCGCACCTCCGGAAGCGGATGCCGTGGCGGAGGTGGATGAGGCGCTCCTCCAGCAGTTCCTGGAGAACCAGGCTCCTGCCCCCGCTTTCGCGACGGATCTTGCCTGGAATGTGATCGGCTACAACGAGCCGCTACTGGAGTGGTTCCCGTGGGTCACCCGCGAGACCAACCAGATGAGATGGACTTTCCTGGAGCCGGAGGCCCGCGAGCAACTCGTGGCCTGGGAGCAGGATTGGGCGCGCCCTTTTCTGGGGCAGCTTCGCTATGAGCGGGCTCATCATCCGAAGGACGAGGCGCTGCTGCAGCTGGAGCAGGACATCCTTGCAGGATCGCCGGCTGCGCGAGAGATGTGGGATCGCCGCGAGGTGGTCGAGCATTCCCACGGCGACCTGCGTCGGCTCAAGCTTCCGTATCACCGAGGGGCGGAGGTTGCTGTCCGCATTGTCGCCTTACGGCCGATGCGCAGCGACCTCCTCCGTGTGATTGTGCTGATGAAAGACCGTGGAAGGGTCGGCGGTCCCTGATCGGGCCACATGGTTGGTGTGCGTTGCGGTTCGGGCGGGCGTCGACCTCATTCGTCGTCGAGCAGCTCCGAGTCGTCCGAATCCGGCATTCCCTCCAGCCGGCGGGCCTGATCGATCACAGTGTTCAGCATGCTCAGACTCGATGCGCTGAGCCCGCTGGCGCGCAAGGCGACCCGACGCACGTCCTGATCGCGCATGGCGGCAACGACCTGGATCTCCGCACGCTGGCGTTCGGCTTCCTCCTCGTCGAAGAAGTAGCCCGGGCTCACTCCGAAGAACCCGGCCAGTGCCCGGATGGTCTGCATCTTCGGGTTCGTGTTGGTTCCGGTGCGGAGCTGCTGGATGGCGCTTGCCGAGATGGCTACGCCGGACGTGGCGCGGATGCCCTGGGACACCTCCGCGTACGTGTACGGGCCGCGGCCCTTCGGGTGCACCTCTCGGAACAGGTAGTCGAGCAGCTCCGCGAAGGTGCGCTCGGTCTTGTCTGTCATCCCCTGCCCTTCGTCATGACCGCCATCCTATCCACTCCAGTGGTGACCGTATCCGCTCCGGCCTCACGCTTCGACACCACAGTTGACGCCAGGGCGCCATTACGGTGTACGTTGAGCCTCGAATTCATCCAGTGCAGTGTTCTCTACCTGGTCAGAGCGGGTGGGAAGAGGCTGGACTTGTTCCAAGGGGCCCCATATGGTCCTGGTCCCCGCAGAAACGGATCACAGGGCGGGGCAGATCAGAAAGGGGGGGCGATGTACGCACACGGGCCGTGAGATTGCAGGGGTGAAGGAGACCGGCGCCCGGGAGCTACCAACTCCCAAGCGCCGGGCCGACACCCCGAGAGGTGCCCATTCACATCACGCGGGCGGCGGGGCTTTTGCACGAGAACCACCGCACCGCGTTCCTACGAACGACGGAGTATCGCATGCTCGCCATGCCGAGCGGAACTCTGGCCTGCCCGGACGTCGACCGCCAGCGCCGCCTCGCCGCCCAGCTCGCCGACATGATCCCGGGCGCGGCCACCATACGGGTCGGCCTCGACGACCCGAAGCAGAAGTGGCCCCACCCGCACGCCATCGTCAAGGACGAGGCCGGGAAGACCGTGGAGCCCAGCCGTACGGCCATCAGGGTCGCGGCCCGCTGGATCCTACGAGCCTGGCCGGAGGCGGACTGGACGCGGCCGCACACCTTCGACCTCGCCCACGCCACCCTCACCCGCAGCGATCCGATCGCAGCCGGCCGGGGGCGCTGACATGGCACGGATCCGAACCATCAAGCCGGAGGCGTTCGTCTCCGAGTCGCTCGCCGAGGTGAGCGTCGAAGCCGAGCGGACCTTCTTCGGACTGCTCACCCAGGCCGACGATCACGGTCGCCACCGCGACAACGCCGCGATCATCGCCGGACTCCTCTGGCCCCTCCGGGCCGAGCACACCTCGGTCCACGTCGAGGACGACCTCCACCAGCTCGCGACCGCCGGCCTGATCTGCCGGTACACCGGCTGCGACGGTCGTCGCTACCTCCACATCGTGACCTGGTCAGAGCATCAGAAGATCGACAAGCCGAGCCAGTCGCGCCTGCCCTCCTGCCCACGGCACCAGGCCGCCGCCCGGTGCGCCCCCTGCAAGGGCACCTGCACCAAGCGAACCGAGGACTCGCCCACGGTTCTCCGAGGCATCGCCGAGACTTCGCCGAACACTCCCCGACCCCTCGATCTGGCCGCGTCATCTGTTGCGAGTACTCGCGGGCGCACGGACGAGCCTCCCGTCACCCGGCAGGACGCCTTCGACGACATCATCGGCACCCGTCAGCAGGTGGGGGTGAAAAACGCAGGTCAGGGCGCATTCGCCGAGCTCTCCCCGAAGCTTCCCCGAAGCGTCGGAGAGGGCTCGGCGCCTGGATCTAGGATCTTGGATCCTGGATCTCTTATCCCTACGGGGCGCACGGCGCCCGCAGACGGCGTCTCGGCCCACCGGCTCGTCGGCGAGTACGTCGCCGCCTGCGACGAGCGCCCGCCCAGCGACGTGATCGGACACCTCGGCCGGATCACCAAGAAGCTCCTGGGTGAGGGCATCGACCCGGAGCACATCCGCGCCGGGCTGGCGAACTTCGCGGCCAACCCCAAGCATCCCAGCGTGCTGACCAGCATGGTCAACGAAGCCATGAACGCCCGCTCCGGCGGTTTGGTCCGGCCGGGAACCCGGCCTACCGTGCCCGCCCACCAGGCGTGGACCAACCCGTCCGACGCCGCTGCCGCCTACGCCGAGGAGCTGTGATGCGCACCCGACACCGCGAACCGCAGACCCTCGGCGAGGGCACCCTGGACCGGATGGCCCGGATCCTGGCCGCCCGCAACATCGACCCGGCCGCCGCCGCGGTACCGGCCGAGGACGAGACCGTCTCCCCGCTGGAGGCACTGTCGGCCGGGATGCCCCCGCGCTACCGGGCCGCCGCCGCCGACCACCCCCAGGTCCTGGCCTGGGTCCGGACCGTCGCCGAAGCCGCCGTCGCCCCCAATCGGGGAGCCCGGCGGCAGGTCACCACCGGACCCAGCCTGCTGATGGCCGGCGTCGTTGGCGCGGGCAAGACGCACCAGGCGTACGGCGCGGTCCGGAAGCTGGTGCAGAGCGGAGTCGGCGTGCGCTGGCGCGCGACGACCGCCGCCGACCTGTACGCCGATCTGCGGCCCCGCCCCGGAGCGGACAGCGAGCGGGAGCTGGTCGCCATCAGCCGCTGCCCGCTGCTGATCCTCGACGACCTCGGCGCGGCCAAGGCCAGCGACTGGACCGAGGAAGTGACGTACCGGCTGATCAACCGCCGGTACAACTACGAGCTGCCGACCCTGATCACCACCAACCTGCGCATCAGCGATCTCCGGGCCCAGCTCGGCGACCGCGTCGCCTCCCGACTCGCACAGATGACCACCCGGGTCGAGTTCGAGCAGGTCGACCGCAGACGGCACCGCCTCGCGGCCTGACCGCCCCAGGTCACCACGCCGGGCCGCGCCCACCGAGCGCCGCCCCGAGCACGTCCCCGACCCAGCGCACCTCTCCGCCGACGCCCCTGCGCGTGGAGAGCGATCGGAGCACCCCGCATGACCAGCACGACGATCCGCCCTGCCCGCCACCGGTCGCTTGGCGACCACACCTGGCAGGCCGATGCCGTCTGCCAGAGCACCGAGTACAACCCGGTGGACCCCGAGACCTTCTTCCCGGCACCCGACGAGACCGAGAAGATCACCGCAGCGAAGGCGCTGTGCCGCCAGTGCCCGGTCCGCCGCGCGTGCCTGGATGCCGCCCTGGAAGGCAACGACAGCGATGGCATCCGGGGCGGACTGACCGAGGAGGAACGCGAGCCCCTGCACGAGAGGATCGCCCACCGCCTTGACTACAGCCGGGTCAACGACACCATCGCCGGACGCGACGTCCACCTCACCAAGGCCGAACGCCGAGCGGTCGTCCGCGCCGCCTACCGCCACGGAGTGACCGAGCAGCGCCTGGCCTGGTTGCTGAAGATCACCGAGGAGCATGCCCAGAAGCTCTATCGCGAACTCCGCCGCGCCCTGAGTCACGGGGACCTGAACCAGCCCATGATTGACGCGGCACCATCTGAGGCTGACGGCGAGCACCTGGGCCGCGACGACTTCGGGACGGCGGCGTGACCGCCACGACCGCGCCAAGGACGGCGCACATATCCGGCTGGGACCGAGTGGCCGTCATCGCGCTCGGCGGCGCGGGATGCGCCCTGTCGTACGACGCTCTCCAGCAGATGGCCGTCGCCATCCACATCCGAGGCTTCCTCACCTACCTCTTCCCCCTGGTGATCGATGGCTTCATCGCCTACGGGATCCGAGCCCTCCTGGTCCTCCGTGACGCGCCTCTGCGCGCCCGGTTCTACGTCTGGACGCTCTTCGGCACCGCTACTGCCGCCAGCATCTGGGCCAACGCGCTCCACGCGGTCAGGCTCAACGAGGAAGCCGTCGCCGACGCCGGGCTCCGGCTCGGCGACGCGGTGGTCGCGGTGCTGTCCACGATCGCCCCGCTCGCCTTGGCCGGCGCCGTCCACCTCTACATCCTCATCGCCCGGAAGCCGGTCGAGGACGGTGACCGCGAGAACCTCGGTCACCGTGGTCAGATCGGTGACCTCGGTCAGGGTGACCGGCCCGATGGCATCGAGGTCACCCGGACCGACCGGGTCGGTCAGCGACCGCAGCCCGGTCAGGCCGGGCAGCCGGTCACTGCCCCGGCCGGCCGACCGCTGTCCCTGGAGAAGCGGACACCCGTGCCCCGGTCACTGACCGGGGAAAGCGCCTTGGCGGACACCGGACACTCCGGTCAGTCGGGCAAGGGCTCTGACCTGGCCGGTCAGCCGGACATCGAGCCGGCGGTCACCGGCACCCCGGGCACTGACCGGGAACCCCGGACGCCGAGTGCCCGACGGTCCGACCCGGACACCGAGGAGCTGCTGAAGATCGCCCGGTCAGCGGTCAGGGCCGAGGACAAGCTGACCCGCAAGGTGGTCGCCCAGGCGATCCGAGGTCAGCAGATCCCCCTGTCCAGCGACACCCTGACCGCCCTGATGGCCCAGCTCCGCCAGCAGCACGGTCAGCCGGTCACCTCCGCCCGGAACTGACCGGACAGCCGGGGGTGGGTGACCGAGCAGGCCGCCCACCCCCAGTCACCCACCCCACATTCCCCTCGAAACGAAGCGGAGACCGCCCTCGTGCGCACTCATCCGGCCACCGCCGCCGAGATCGACTCCTGGCTGACCGTCCTGTACCGGCGCGGTCACCTCCACCACACCCAGTCCGCTCCCGACGGCACCTGGATCGTGCAGCGCGAGCAGCACGACCGCCCCTGGACCCTCCACCACCCGGTCCTCGCCATGGACTGGATCGAGGAACTCGTCCGCGAAATCCAGCAGCAGAACCCCGAGACGAGCCGGTGACCACCATCGACCCGGCGGCGACCACGGCCGGAGATCCGCGTGACCCCACGACGGCTCCCGGCGGAGCAAGCTATCGCGTACGACGGTCCTACGGCCCGTCGTACGCACTTGCCCCCGCCCCAGAGGGCGGGGGAAGCTGCGCCGGCCCCATGCGTACGCCGTCGTCACCGTCCTGCTCCGGGAGGTCGCC
>NZ_JBEXSZ010000085.1:0-35539 GCF_040613865.1 Streptomyces sp. NPDC006197
GACGATCCACGGCCGGGAGTTCCTCTTCGCCACGAACGGCCCAACGAGCATCCAAGCTGACAGTCACACCATCAGTGGCTTCTGTTAGGACCTCTTAGAGACCAGCGTCCGCACCACCAAAATCCGGGCGCGCGGCCACCTGTCCGCCTTGCTGCGGGTGCCGGCTGGCAGCCCCCTCACCGAATTCCAGTGTCTGAGTCACTACGGAACCTCGCCGCACAGTCTGTCCCGCGTCTACGTCCCTCGCGATCTGGCGCCGACTGTCGTACCCGACGAGTCGACCTGGCCCACAACCGTGGCGACGCCACTGGCCGAGGTCGAGGAGAGACTCTGCGCTCGCCTCCCCACCCCGGTGGAAGCGGCAACCCTCCGAATTAGCCGGACCCTCGCCGTTCTGGCGATCACCCGCGTAGCGACCGACACCGTCGGCCGCGTCGTCGAGGCCGCGCTCCTGGCTCTCCCCGGCGACCGCGCGGAAGCCGTCTTCACTACCCACCACACGCCCGAAGGCAGAAGGGCCGAAGGATGACGCCCCACAACGAGCTCCGACTCCTCCCATGGTCGGGCCCCGACGGCAAGCCCTGCTTCCTGAGCACCGACAGCACCGGCGGCCCCTTGTCCCGCCTGGCCGACCACACCGAAGCCGCCCAACTCGACGTCGCCGCTGAGCTCCTGGAGCACGCCCATGAGGTACTGGCCGACGAGTCGTCGGCCCCGGAAGAACTCCGTCTCGTGGCGTCAGACCTCACCGGCGCCCTGCGAGACGCACTCCGCGTAGCCACAAGCCGTGGCCACCGCCTCCCGAGGCTGGGCACCTCCGACCACGGAGACAGCAACGAGGTCCCCCATCTGCCGGCAGGCGCCTTTGGCTAACAGCCACGCGCCACAACGACACGAAGCCCCGGGCCAAAGCCCGGGGCTTCGTGCACACGGCTCCGGAGGGCGCGTGCTTCTCAGGCGCCTGTGCAGGTCAGAGGCCTAAAGGCAGGTAGCTATGCCTGGCCGGTCCATAAATAGGCCGCGTCTGACCGAGGCGCCTTCGGTCTTACCCAGCAGTGATGTGGGCACAGAGGCTTCGCTGTTGGTATCTCCCAGGCACCCCAGCTCCCACAGCTTCCCAGAAGCCCTTGGAGTCACGGAGGTGCCCACCCAAGGTGTGCCACGACAGACTCGGATGCTCGATCCGCAGCGCTGCGAGGCCGGCGGAGGCCAGACCGCACCGCTGATACTCCGGCAGTGTGTACGGCTGCTCCACCCACCCAAGCTGACAGTCCTGGCAGACCTGGTAGTCGACGCTGAACGCGAACTCCCCGTCGAGATTGGCTGCTCGCTCATGCCAGCCTTGCCGTTCCCCTGAGGGGGTGTCTTGCCATGGCGTGTCCAGCTTCGACACTTTCGCCCACCCGTGCTGCCGCCCAAACCGCCCGCGGCTCACCCGCTGCAACAGCTCGAGCCACCCCTTCCGCCCGGACACCCGCCCCACTTCATGAGCCCGGCCGACTAACCGGTGCGCTGCCTTCTGATCGATGGTCATGCCCTCCTCGTTCCCACTTCGGAGCCAAGGGGACCATGCTCGCCACTCGTGTCATGGCATCACTGGCGAGAAACACCCCAACTTGCCTGACCGCTACCCCAGGAGCGAACCAGTAGGTGAGAGGCCTCCTGACCTGGACGTTCCTCCGGCACTTGGGTAGCCAACCTGTCACCGTTGGTCGCCACTGGTCACTCTTGAACCCCCTCGCACGGCCCGCAGACGGCCCAAGTGGGGTGCATTGCCTTGTGCGGAGCCCTACATTGCCTGGGTAACTACAGGGGGCCGCCCATGTCAGGTTTGGCTGTTGCTGGAGCCATCGTCTTCCTCGCCGTCATCGTGGGGATCTCTCGCAGGCATCGTGGGCGAGTGTCGCACCAACGGGTGGTGTATCAAACCGTCACCCCGGGCGGATCGATGGAGAACTTCAACTCCGTGGCCGCTCCTACTCGCGAGCGGGTGACGGCACGAGGGGAGGCGTTCGTGGCCATGCTTGTGCGAGCACATATGGCAGGGCCTGGCGTCGCCTGGTTCGAGCCCGACGGCCCCCTGGTGTTCGAGCGAGACACCGGTGACGTACATGTCATCCCTCGCCGCCTCATCGAAGCTGTGCGCCCGCACGACGGCGACGAGCCCCAGACAGCGGATGAGCAGACGTTGGTGATCGACCTGCGCCCAGGGGCGGGAATCGCAGGCATCGCCGTCTTCGCGAGGCCGGCAGCTGTAAACGAGTGGCGTGCACTGGCGTGCGGCTCCGCCTGAAGTCGCAGGTCGTCATTGAGCGCCCTCCGACGGCCCCGAGACGGCCTGGGCGGTGATCACATAGATGGCCCACTGCCCCTTGATGTTGAGCCCCGCTTTAGGAGTTCGATCAGTGCTCGGCACCGCCGGGGATCCACCCGGCCACGCCAGCCGTGTAGGAACACCTAGGGGTGCTGGCGTCCGGGGTCGTTGATGTCACCTGTGGATGTCAGAACGGTGCGACCATGTGCGCTCGCTGGCACGATGATCCCATGGTTGACCTGGAGCGAATCAAGGCGGAGAGCGTGGCGTACTTCCGATCCCTTGACGAAGGGGCCACCCTGCGGCACCACTTCCGCCACGTCGACGAGGAGGGCGGCTTGTGGTACTTCGAGGCCGTACCCGACCGCGGCGAGTTGGTTGCCATCAAGCAGGCCGAGCTGACTCCGGCCGGCCAACTTCACCGGTACAGCTGGGAGTACCTGGAGGACGACCACGGCTTCCTTACGGATCAGGCGATCGACCCTGAGGAAGATCCGCTGGAGGCCATCTCAGCCGGAGAGTTCCAGAAGATCTGGAACCGGTGAACGCGCTGAACAGCCTCTTTACAAGAGCGGGAGGGCAGCGCTGCGCCTGACCTGCACCGTTGGGGGACGTACTGATCCCCCGCGCGGGCTCCGACAGCGCCCGTCGTTCCCCGTGGCTCCCCGCCCCATCTGGCACGGATGTGGCACGACAGTGACGCCGTCGCGTTCGGGCAACGATCAGCATGCCTTCAGTCGACGTCTGCGCCAGAGATTCGACAGCTCTCCTGCAGCGACGGCGGCCGCAGCCAGGACTGCACACGTTGGCCAGCCCTTGGGGTCGCCGGTGGCTTGGCCGAAGAGCCGGAGAGCAATTCCCGCCAGGGCCCACCAGACGACAAACCCGGCCCCTCTGCCAAGCCGCGAGTTCCAGTGAGTCACAAGCCAAAGGTAGCTGCCATAGCCGGACCCGATACGTGGGGGGCGTCGGAGGCTCAATCGGTCGGCAGGTCCACAGATCAACAAGCGATCTCGAAAACCGTCGTGGCAGCGATGTCACCGTGGGTTCAAATCCCACACCCACCGCCAGGTGAACGGCCCCCGACCAGCCGAATGGTCGGGGGCCATTCGCATGTTCGGACAGCGTGACAGTCCGGTGTTCTCCGTGTCTCCCCGCTGGATCGGGCACGCGAGGGGCACGGTGATTGTCAGGGCGGCTGCTGGGCCTCTCTACCTTGCTGCTTTGATCAGAGCATGACCTACTCTGGTGATCCGGCTGGCGACAGATCTGGGCGGATGAGCCGTTCCGTCGTTTTCGGTGCGGCTTCCGTTGCGTTCTGGTTCTGCTGCCCATTCTGGATGCTCGTCTGGGCTCTTGCCTTGCCGCTCGGCCTCACGGGCCTCGTCCTGGGTGCCATCGAATACCGCGCTGCCTCACGACAGGGCGTCAGCCGTGCGCAGCCTTTGACCAGCCTGGCGCTCTCGTCGGTGGGTACGGCAGCGGCCGTTGCGTACATGCTCTTTGTGTTCGCCCATCCGGACCTGTCAATTCAGGAGTAGGTCGGCGGAGCGGCTTTGGGGTGGAGCTGCCACAGTTTGCCAACCTTCGCCGAATGCTCGCCCTGGCTCCCATCCCGTCTATCGTCGACCTACATACCGTGGCGCGTGCACAAGTCCGGTGTTTAGACGACACGCTCATCAGCCACGGCGATACCGGGACCGACGCGGAGCGACCACGCCGGCCTCCGCCGCATCGCGGCAGCAGCTGCTCCCCATCAGCCCCTTCCCGGTGGTGCGGTCGCCTCACGCTCCCGTCATCCGTGACGGCGGGGGTACGGCGCCCCGGCCCACTCGGGCCCGACAGTCGGCCGGCCATGCGCAAGAGGCCACCCCTCCCCTCGCTGCCAGCCGTCTTTGGTCGCCCGTCTTGGCCGCAGTCGGCGGCGCTCGTGGCTACGCATGCCATGTGACGGTTGCCGTGCCTGAAGGCCTGCTTCGGCTGCCCATCAACCCGAGCCGTAGGCGTGCGGCCGGCGGCCGGGCTGGAGCGGGGCGCAGACAGGAGCGCAGGCCCGGGCGACGGGCCGCGCGCGCCGCGCTGTGCGCGGCGGGTGCCTTGATGAAGTAGAGAAAGTCTTACCGCGCTTCCGGGGTTCGCTCGGCCTTGAACTCGCTCAGCAGGTCGAAGAACAGGTCGATGCCTGTCCTGCCGCTTGCTTCCGCGGCCTTCGTGATCTCGACGGCCCACCCCACGGGACTGGCGTAGGTGTGGCCAAGTCTCGGCCACAACCATTCGGCGAACGGACCCCGGTGTTCGAAGTCCGTCATGGCCTCGGAGCCGTGGATCTCGGATGCGACTCGGTAGCCGTACAGCATCGCCTGAAGCTCCAGGAGGGAACCGCCGCGTACGAACATCCCGGGCCGCAAGCGGACCTGATCCAGGAAGTCATAGACGTCACGCCACTCACTGACGGGCTTCCGGGTGGTCATGCGGACGCCTCCAGGAGGTGCCGGCCGTCGTGGCTGCGGACGTGGGGGCCGTTTTCGTCCAGGGCGTCCAGGAGGCGGATTGCGTAGACCTCGGCCATCCGTTCCTTGATCTCGGCCGGCGTGAGCCAGTCGACCGCGGTGGACTCGTCCGAGGTTCGTTCGGTGCCGCCGGTGGGCTTGCAGCGGAAGACCAGGGCGACGATGCCGCGGGTGGTGTTCTTGTAGACGCCGGTCAGCTCGTCCACCTCGACGTGGATGCCTGTCTCCTCCAGGACCTCGCGGGCGACGCCTGCTTCGGGTGCCTCAGTGAGTTCGAGGACTCCGCCCGGGAGTTCCCACGTGCCGTTGTCCGCTCGGCGGATGGCCAAGAGGTGGCCGTCTTCGCGCACTACCGCTCGACCACGAACACGGAATGCAGCGGCGTTGACTTTGTTCCCGCGCTCCCACTACTCATGTACAGGAGCATATGAGAGCGGGTAGGACTGTGGGAACTCCAGCAGAAGCTGGCAGGGCCGTACCGCGGTACGTGCAGATCGCGGACGAGATCGTTCAGCAGATCCGGTCCGGCGTCCTCAAGGCCGGTGACATGGTGCCCAGCGAGTCCGAACTCGTCGAGCGGTACGGGGTTGCCGGGGGGACTATTCGGAAGGCCATGGTCGAGGTGCGGGCCAGCGGGCTCGTCGAGACCCGGCACGGCAAGGGGTCGATCGTGAAGGACCGGCCTCCTGTACGGCTTCGGTCTTCGGATCGGTTCCGCGCTTCTCACCGGCGGGGCGGTAAGGCTGCTTACCTCGCCGAGTCCGAGCAGTCCGGCGCCACGGCCAAGGTGAGCCTCCTCTACATCGGGCCCATGGAAGCACCGACGGAGATCGCCGAACGGCTCGGTGTCGATGAGGGGACTCAGGTGCTCACGCGGCGGCGGCTGCACTTCCGGAACGGGACGCCCGTCGAGACCGCCTCGTCCTACCTGCCGTGGGACGTCGTGAAGGACATCCCCGAGCTGTTCGCCGAGAACCTCGGCCCCGGCGGCATCTACGCCCGGCTCGAAGACCACGGCCACACCTTCGCTGAGTTCATCGAGACGCTTCAGGCTCGACCGGCCTCGAAGGCCGAAGCGTCGGAGCTGGCTCTGAGTCCTGGCGCCTCCGTGGTGCACCTGCTGCGGGATGCCGTGACGAAGGAGGGGCGGGTCGTGGAGGTCTGTGACACCCTCATGGCCGCTGACCAGTTCATCTTCCAGTACCGGATCCCAGCGACCGACTGACGCACGCTCAACTTTCCTCAACCCGCAGCGGTTTCCTTCCGCGGCGGGTTGACTCATGTATAGGAGTGGTGCACTCTTCTTCATTTCACTCTTATATAGGAGTGAATGAGTCAAGTCTCTATAGAGGAGTGATCCACTGTGCGTCAGATTCCCGTCGACACGTCCGCCGCGATGGTGATGGTGGCCTAGCCCCCGGCCCCGAAGATCGCGAACCGCCAGACCGGCGAGATCGCCACCGACCGGGACACCGGTGCCCCGCTGATGACGGTCGACGTCATGTTCGTCATGGACGGGAACGCCGAGATCCTGAACCTGACCGTGCCCAAGACCGGCATCTCCGAGGAGCTGTCCATGGGCACCCCCGTCGCCTTGACCGGCGTCGTCGCCCGGCCCTGGGAGAACGAGTTCAACGGCCAGAAGCGCCACGGCATCAGCTTCCGCGCGGTCGCCGTCACCTCGCTCGCCACCGCGAAGGTCGGCTGACCCATGGCCGCCTTAACGGTCACCCTCGCCCTGGTCGCCACGGTCGCGCTGCTGCTGCGGTGGCAGCGTCCGGCCTGGTACTGGATGAGCTTCGGCGTCGTCTTCGCCGCGGTGCGGATCCTCGCCCGGTACGCGTCGGTCATGGACGCGTGCGGGCTGACCGTCCCGCCCTCGCGCTGGCGCCTGGCGCTGGCCCGGATGACCCGCCAGCCCATCCCCGAGTCGCGGGCGCCCCAGATCCTGCGGCTGCGGCCGACACGTACCGGGCTCGTACTGCGGGTGAAGCTGCGTCCAGGTCAGGACGCGTTCGACTTCTCCGCCGCCTCGGACCGGCTCCGGCACTCGTTCGTCATGCAGAACGTCACAGCTCGGGAGATCCGCTCGGGTGTGGTCGAGCTGCGGATGACCGGGTACGACGTCCTCAAGCGGGTCCAGATGCCCGCGGCTGCCCGTGGTGGGGTGATGCGGGTTCCGGTCGCCATGCGGGAGGACGGGGAGGTCTACTACCGCGATTACCGCCAGACGCCGCACGCGCTGAACGTCGGTGCCACCCAGTCCGGGAAGTCCGTCTATCAGCGCAACCTCGTCGCTGCGCTCGCCGCACTGGATGTCGCCCTCGTCGGGATCGACTGCAAGCAGGGAGTCGAACTCGCCCCGCTCGCCAGGCGTTTCACGGCCTTGGCCGATAATCCTGACGCAGCTGCCGACCTCCTCGACGCCCTCGTCGAGCACATGGAGGACGTCTATCTACTGATCCGGCACGAGCAGAGGTTGAGTGCAGATCTGCCGGATGCGGAGATCACCGCCGATATCTGGGATCTGCCCGATTACCTGCGGCCGACGCCGATCGTGCTCCTGGTCGATGAGGTGGCCGAGCTCGCCCTCTTCGCCACGAAGGAGGAGGAGAAGCGGCGGGACCGGATCATCACCTCCCTTGTCCGGCTCACCCAGCTCGGCCGCGCCGCCGGCATCTACCTGGAGATCTGTGGACAGCGCTTCGGCTCCGAGCTCGGCAAGGGCATCACGATGCTTCGTGCCCAGCTCACCGGCCGGACCGCTCACCGCGTCAACGACGAGACCTCCGCCAACATGGCCTTCGGCGACATCGCCCCGGACGCCGTCCTTGCCACGGTTCAGATCCGCACCGACCGGCCCGGCACGGCGGTCGCCGGCGACTCCTCCGGCGGGTGGGTCCGCATCCGTACTCCCCACCTCACGCTCCGGCGGGCCGTGAACATCACGAACTCCCACGCTCACCGCACGCCCGAGATCCCCGCGCTGGACGCCTTCCGGCCCGTCCTGCCGCCCCTGGGCAAAGCCGCGGCGCCCTCGACCGTCACGGCTCCCGCGATCGCCTGAATCCCCTCGCTCCACGGTGGCGTGACCGCTTCACGCCAGGCCCCTACCCCTCCCATGCCCGAAACCGGAAGGAGGCCCCTCCGATGCGTCCCATCCGCCGACCGGACGCCGTCCTCGTACAAGCCGTGATCGCCGGCGCCCTGTCCTTCGCTCATCTCCATGACCTGGCTGCGGCTGCCGGACAGTCCGGTTGGAAGGCTTGGGCCTACCCGGTCTCCGTGGATCTCCTGCTCGTCGCCGCTTGGCATCGGCTTCGAACCTCGCGAGCCGCCGGTGAACCTGCCCGCTCCGCCTGGACGTGGTTCATGGTCGCCCTGGCCGCGTCACTCGGTGCGAACGTCGCCACCGCCGGGCTTCTCGACCTCGGCCACGTTCCCGCCTGGCTGCGCATCCTCGTCGCGGGCTGGCCTGCCCTCGCGTTCCTCGGCGGAACCCTTCTTGTCCACTCCCCTGGGCATCCGGCGGTCGCCCAGCCTGCCGAACCCGACACAGACACCGAGCGACCCTCGGCCGTGGAAGCGGTCATCGAGCGGGACGACGTGGTCGAGCCGGAACCGGAGATCGCTCCCGCATCGGCCCTGCCTTCCCCGGAGCCGGAGCCGGTCCCAGAGCCCGTACCGGAGCCCGAACCCGCCCCCGTGGCCGTACCGCCGGCCCTCGTCGCTCACGCCCGGAAAGTCGCCAACGAGTACCGCACCCGCACCGGCTACCCGATCGACGCCGACACCCTGCGCGCCCGCCTCGGCGTCCCGCCCCTGATGGCCGCTGCCATCGCCGCCCAGCTCGTCTGAAGGGAGACCCCGTCATGGCCCCACGCGACCACTTCCACTCCGTGATGCGGATCGGTCCGGTGCAGATCGGCACCCACCGCGACCGCCACGGCCGCACCAAGTACGCCGCCGTCTGCACGGCCGACGGCTGCGGCTGGTCCGCCGAGTACTCCAGCTCCACCGCCGCCCAGCTCGCCGCCCGCACGCACCGCTGCCAGCCCCGCTGACCTCGAAGGAACCCGCCTCATGGACGTCCCGCTCTGGCTCGCCCTGATCGTCGTCGGCAGCCTCGGCATCAAGCTCATCCGCCCGCCCTGGTGGCTCGTCGCCGTGATCCTCCTCGGCGGCTACCTCCTCGCCGACAGCGTCCTCGCCCCGCTCATCGACAACACGATCAACAAGTAGGGAGAACCGTCATGTTCCAGCCGCGCATCCCGGTCAACCCGCTCCCGACCGGCCTCGTCGCCCCGCTCGTCCGGCCGACTGTCGCCGCCGACATCGAGCCCCACCACACGGCCGACGCGGCGGTCTGCACCCACCATCACACCCCGGCCCCGGCCCCGGCCCCGGCCCCGGCGCCAGCCTCCACCGTGCGCCTCACCCCGGCCGGTCTGGCTGTCGTCGTCGGTGGCGCGGGGGCCGTCCTGGTCGTCGGCACTGTCCTGGTCTCCATGCTGCTCGCCGTCGCCGTCAGCGCCGCCTCGGTCGCCGTCTGCGCCGTCGTCCTGCGCTCGCTCCTCAACGGCCAGAGCCGGCGCCGCTAAAGCCTGTTCGGTCGTTCATCCACGAGAGCTACCGTCGGCAGACACTTCCGTTTCGAGCCTTGAGCTCAGCCCTGACAGTTACTGAACCGTTCCAGCAGCCTGATCGCCATGCTGTGATCGTAGAACCGGGCAAACTCGTGGGCCGTTCTGCCGTCGACCTCTGCCGCAGGATCGGCGCCGTAGGCGAGGACGATCGCAGTGAGCGCACTGTCGATCGGGTGCCCCGACTGAAGCGCGGAATCCCCTTCCAACTCGATGGCGTGCATCAACAAGGTCATCCCGCAGCAGACCTCGTTGACATCCGACCCCTCGTCGAGAAGACGCGTGAGCGTGGCATGTTCGCTGGACTCCACCGCCTGATGGGCAGGTGTCCAAGGGCTCTCGATCTCGAAGCTGATCACCACGACATCATGCCTGCCACCTCACGACCAAGATCGGCCCGGCTAGCTCCAAGTCGGGCCTCCGGGCGGCTCAGCCGCCAAGTCTCCGCCGCCCGGAAGCCCCGCCCCTGCCCAGTTCGCAGAACCAGAAGGAAGCACTCCATGATGACCGTCCCAGCCGCTTCGTCGGCGGGGTTCGACACCGCCACCCTCGGCGACATGCTCCGGGTGGCCGGGTCCCCCGACTTCGACCGTTGGAAGGAGCAGATCCACCGCACCGGCGGCTGTTCCCACCCCATCCACCTCCAGGGCTGGACCCTCACCCGGGACAAGACCACCGGCGAGACCCTCCACCAGTACTCCACCGACACTGAGCCCGGCGGACGGCTCCGCATCGCTTGCGGCAACCGTCGTGCCTCCCGCTGCCCCGCCTGCGCCTGGACCTACGCAGGCGACACGTACCACCTCATCCGCGCCGGCCTCGCCGGAGACGACGCCCGGGACATCCCCGCCGCCGTCCGCGAGCACCCGCGCGTCTTCCTCACCCTCACCGCCCCGTCCTTCGGCCCGGTCCACAACCGCCCCGGCGCCCGGCCGTGCCGCTGCGGGTCCCACCACTCCGAGGACGACACCGCCCTCGGCACGCCGCTCGACCCCGAGTCGTACGACTACGCCGCCGCCGTCCTCTTCAACAACCACGCCGGGCAGCTCTGGCAGCGGTTCACGAATCGACTCCGCCGGGAGATCGCCGCTGCGGCCGGCCTCTCGCAGAGGGAGCTGAGGACGGTCGCCCGGATCTCGTATGGGAAGGTCGCCGAGTTCCAGAAGCGGGGTGCCGTCCACTTCCACGCCGTCGTCCGCATCGACGGCCCGGACGGTCCCGACTCCCCGCCGCCGTCCTGGGCGACCACCGATCGCCTCACCGACGCCATCCGCGCCGCCGCCACCCACGCGTACACGACCGTCACCGTCCCCGCCGCCGGCGACCACCTCGCCCGCCGCCTCCGCTGGGGCACCCAGATCGACATCCGGCCCGTCAAAGCCTTCGGCGACGGCTCCGACATCACCGAACAGGCCGTCGCCTCCTACATCGCCAAGTACGCCACGAAGGCCGCCGAGACCACCGGCAGCCTCGACCGTCGCATCGGCAACCGGGAGGCCCTGGTCCTCCTCGGCGTCCCCGACCACACCCGGCGCCTCGTCGAAGCCTGCTTCGACCTCGATCCGCTCTACCCCGACCGCCGCCTCCTCGCCTGGGCCCACATGCTCGGCTTCCGCGGCCACTTCTCCACCAAATCCCGGCAGTACTCCACCACCCTGAGCGAGCTCCGCCAGACCCGCGCCGACTACCGCGCCGCCCAGGAGCGCACCGCCCGCGGCCTCGACGACATCGAACCGGACACCGTCCTCGTCCTCACCTCCTGGTCCTACGCCGGCCAGGGCCACTCCCCCGGCGAGGCCGCCCTCGCCGCCTCGATCGCCCGGGACATCCAGCTCAACCGCGAAACCGCCCGCGAAGCCCTACGCGACCAACTCGCCCTGGAGGGAGCAAGCGCATGACCGACCGACTGCTGACCGTGGGCCAGGCCGCCGAACTCCTCGGCACTACCGAGAGGTTTCCGCGTCGGCTCATCGCCGAGCGCCGGATCGTCTTCGTCAAGGTAGGACGGCATGTCCGCATTCCTGAGCGGGCCTTGGAGGAATTCGTCGTCGCCCACACCGTCCAGCCGATTACCACTCGTCGCCGATTCGCGGCGGTGGCCTGATGGCGAACGCCAAAGGTAAGCGTCGTCGTTTCGGTGCTGTGCGCAAGCTGCCCTCAGGTCGTTTCCAGGCTCGCTATCAGGGGCCGGACGGGCTGACGCGGTCCGCGCCCGAGACGTTCGTCTCGCAGACCGATGCCGATCGGTGGCTCGTCCGCAAGGAAGCGGAGATCCTCGACGGCAAGTGGAAGAACCCGGACGACAAGGTTCTCTTCGGGGTGTACGCCGACGCCTGGTTCAAGGAACGCGACTACGCGGCCACCACCCGCGAACGCAACGGCAGCGCTCTGCGCCTCCACATCCTGCCGACCTTCGCGGACGCGGTCCTGAGTGAGATCACCACACCCCAGATCCGCCGCTGGCGTGCCGGCCTCCTGGAGTCCGGTGTCGGTGAACCGACGGTCGCCAAGGCCTACCAGATTCTCCGAGCCATCATGAATACCGCAGTCGACGACGAGCTGATCCAGCGCAACCCCTGCCGCATCAAGGGCGCCGGGGCGGCCAAGACCGCCGAACGACCTTTCCTCGACGTCACCGAAGTCTTCCAGCTCGCCGACGCCGTGCCGGCGCGCTTCCGGGTGTTCATCCTGCTGGCGGCCTTCACCGGCCTCCGCTTCGGGGAGCTCGCCGCGCTTCAGCGCCATGACGTCGACCTCGACCGGCGGACCGTCGCCGTACGGCGTTCTCTGGCGGAGACCCGCACCGACGGCATCCTGGTCAAGACGCCCAAGAGCGCGGCCGGTGTGCGTACCGTCGCCTTCCCGGCCTCGCTGGCGGAGAGCCTGGCCACTCATCTCGCCGTCTACGCCGAGCCGGGGCGGACCGGGCTGGTCTTCACCGGAGCCCGCGGCGGGCAGCTGCGCCGGAACAACTTCCGCCGGCTGTGGTTGCGGGCCCTGAAGGACACTGGCCTCCGCGACGTCCATTTTCACGATCTGCGCCACACCGGGAACACCCTCGCCGCGACCGGCGGCGCCACGACGCGTGAGCTGATGCAGCGGATGGGGCACTCGTCCGTGCGGGCCGCGCTGATCTATCAGCACCTGGTGAACGGGCGTGACCACGCCATCGCCGCTCACGTCGACGAGCAGATCAGGAAGGTCCGGCCGGGCGAGTCCGGCTACGCATCTGGCACGTAACTGGCACGGCGCCCCTCCCTCGCCTCCCCGCCCAGAGAACGGACAAGGCCCAGGTTCCCGGTTCAGTACCGATGACCTGGGCCTTTGTCGTTTTACCTACTGGTGGGCGCGGACGGTTTCGAACCGCCGACATCTGCTTTGTAAGAGCAGCGCTCTACCCCTGAGCTACGCACCCGTGGAAGAGGCAACAGCCTACATGGCCGGTGGGTGGGTGTCGCAAACGGATGGGGGCCTGGGGGTAGCCCCACCCCCGGACGGTGGGTCGCCGGATCGTGACGGGGGGTGGTGGGGTCCTACGGTCGGGGGATCGTAGGTGTCGCTTCTGGGGGAATGATCGTCATGGCCGTAGGTCGCCCGTTCCGTGCGCTGCTCGCTTCCGGTGCCGCCGTGCTCCTGCTCGCGGGGTGTGGGACCGATGCCGAGGGGGCGCCGGTGGAGCGGAGGACGTTCGCGTTCGACGGGGACGCGCTCACCGTCGACTCGGACGACTCCGAGCTGGTGATCACGCCCGCCGACGTCGACGACGTGCGGGTGGAGCGACAGGTCGACGGGTGGGTGTTCATGGGGTCCGGGCCCGAGGCGAGCTGGAAGCTGGTGGACGGGCGGCTCACGCTGCGGGTGGAGTGCGATGCCGTCGCGGCCGGCTGCGGTGCCGTGCACCGGATCCAGGTGCCCCGCGGGGTCGCCGTCACCGTCGAGGACGGCAACGGGGACGTCACCGCCGAGGGCTTCACCACGCCCCTCAAGGTGCGGTCCGACGACGGGGACGTACGGGTGCGCAAGGCCAGTGGGGCTCTCGATCTCGGGAGTCAGGACGGGGACGTGAGCGTCGAGGACCCCGTCCGCTCCCCCTCCGTCGCCGTCCGGTCCGACGACGGGGACGTACGGATCACCCTCGCCGCCGTCCCCCGCGACGTCGACGTCGCCACCAAGGACGGTGACGTCACCGTGGCCGTGCCGAAGGCCGAGTACGAGGCGACCGGCGCCAGCGACGACGGTGACGTCCATGTCGACGTGCCCCTCCGCGACGGCAGCGGGCACGTCGTGAGCCTGCGCAGCGACGACGGAGATGTCACCGTCCGCACAGTGAACTGACCGGGCCGTGTGTTCGTCCTTACCGGGTGGGAGAATGAATCGGACCGGGCACGGCGGACACAGCACGGGGAGAAGTACGTGGCGGCGAGTGACGTGAGGGGTACTTCGGCGCCCAGGCATACCTCCGCGTTCCGGTTGGCTCTCGCACTGCCCCTGCTCGTGGGCGCGCTGCTGCCGCAGGCCTTCGCGGGCGGCGGGACCCGCCGCTGGTTCGGCGGGCGCGGAGAGGGGCAGCGGGCCGAGGCCCAGGCCGCCAAGGACGCCGCCGCGGCCTCCTTCTACGAACTCGACACCGCCCAGCGCGGGCTGCGCATCTCCATCGAGACCATCACCGCCGTGGACAGCTCCCCGGAGGCCCGCCGCGCCGTCGACGGGTTCGAGGCGCTCGGGCGGCGGATCGACGAGGTCAGTCAGGGCTACATCGGCGCCGTCGACGCGCACGATCTCGATCGGGACGAGTTGGATGCCGCCACCGCCTCGCGCGCCCGCGCCGATCTGACCCGCGCCAAGGAGGAGCTCGACCGCGTCAAGGGCGAGTTGGACCGGTTCGAGGAAGGGCTCGCCCCGCTCCTCGGGCGCGCCGAGACCCAGCTCGCCCGCCTCGCCCCCGCCGTCGAGCGGGCCCGGCAGGCGCTGCGCGGTGCGAGCGGCGCCCTGGATGCCGTCCGGGAGGGTGGGCTGCGCGCCGATGACCTCGCCCTGCGGCTCGCTCAGCTCGGACCCGAGCTGACCCGCCTCAACGAGGGCGCCGGGCGGCACGGCGTCGCCGAGACGCTCCAGCGCGCCGACCGGGTGCTGCGGGACGCCGAGGCCGTACGGGCCGAGGCCGAGCGGCTGCCCGAGCGGGCCGCCGAGATCGACAAGCGCCTGGTGTCGCTGCGTACCCGCACCGAGGCGCTCACCACCCGCGCCGGGGGCGTCGAGCCCGTCCTCTCCGAGCTGCGCCGGCGGTACTCGGCCGCCTGCTGGCAGGACCTCCAGCACGTGCCGGAGCAGGCCGTCACGACCCTCCGGCAGGCCGAGGAGCGGCTCGCCGAGGCCGGAAAGGCGCGGGCCGAGCAGCGCTGGCCCGACGCGACCTCGCTGCTCTCCACCGCCCGCGCGCTGCTCGACTCGACCGACGAGGCCGTCTCGGCCGCCGGTGACCGGCTGCGCCGCCTGGACGCGGTCGCGAAGGACCCGAAGGCGGAGACCGACCGGGCGCGGTTCGCGGTGCGGGACGCCCAGCGGCTCGCGATGGCCGGGCGGAACACGCCCGACCCCCGCCACGCCCGGCCCCTCGACGACGCCGTCGCCCGGCTCGACCGGGCCGTGGACGGGCTGGAGGGCCGCCACCCGGATTACTGGCACTTCCTGACCGAACTGGAGGCCGTCCGCGCCACCGCCGCGCGGGTCGTCGGACAGATCCGGGAGGAGCGGGGATCCGGGCACTGATCGGCTCGGTGGTGCCTGAGCCGGTGGTCGCCCGCCTGCTCGGTGGTGTCCGGGGCAGCCGCTGGCCTGCTCGGTGATGTCCGGGGCGGCCGCCGGCCTGCTCGGTGATGTCCGGGGCAGCCGCCCGCCTGCTCGGTGATGTCCGGGGCAGCCGCCGTTAGCCTGGTGCCATGCCTCGTTACGAATACCGCTGCCGCACCTGCGACGACACCTTCGAGCTCAGCCGTCCCATGGCCGAGTCCTCCGCTCCCGCCGCCTGCCCCGTCGGGCACGACGACACCGTGAAGCTGCTGTCGGCCGTGGCCGTCGGCGGTTCCGCCGGTGCCACCCCCGCCCCGAGCGGGGGCGGCGGCGGTTGCTGCGGCGGGGGTTGCTGCGGCTGAGCCCGCGGTCAGCCGGCGGCGGCCGCCCGGAAGCGGCGGAGGATCTCCTCCCCCGCCGCCACCCCGCGCTCCGCGAGGACGTCGAGGTGGGGTGCCGTCCAGGCGCTGTCGGCGAGTTCGCCGTGGCCCGGGCGCCAGGCCCGGTCGGCGGCGAGCAGCAGGTCGGCGTCGAGGAGGGAGTCCCCGGCGGCCAGGGTGAGCGTGGCGCCGGTGCGGCGGGCGACCTCGCGGACGGCCGCGCTCTTGGTGAGCGGCTTCGGTACGGCGTACACCTTGCGGCCCTGGAGCGAGACGGTCCAGCCGCGGTCGCCCGCCCAGCCGCCGAACCGGTCCAGCCAATCCGCGGGGAGCCGCTCCCGCTCGACGACGAGGTAGGCGAAGAGGTCCTCGGCCACCCGGTGCTTGCGCACCCAGGACAGGTCCGTGGTGGCGGTGAGGTAGGCGCGGATCTCGGAGAGCGGCGCGCATTCGTCGTCGAGCCTGCGCAGGACGGACTCGTGCCAGTCACGGTCGGAGACGCCGTCGACGAGGATGTGCCCGCCGTTGGCGCAGATCGCGTACGCCGGTGCGGTGCCCGGGAGCTGGATGCGCTGGTACTGCTTGCGCGTCCGTGTCGTCGTCGGCACGAAGACCGTTTCGGCGGTCAGCCGCGCGAGGAGGTCGGCCGCGTCCTCCGTCATGTAGGAGAGCGGCTTGGACTCGTGGACCTCGACGCAGAGCAGCCGGGGGGCCTGGGCGTCCGGCATGCCGAGGGCGAGGGCCGCGGTCGAGTAGATGAGGGTGCGGTCGAGGTCGCTGGCGACCAGGGTCCGGGCGCGTGTGGGCGTACTCACTGGGACACCACCGCCTTGCCGTCGGCGCCTGTCGCACCCCTCGTGTACTGGGGGTGGATCAGGCCCACGCAGCTGTACGGGAGTTCGTCGACCACCTCGACCGGTACGCCGCGCTGCTCGGCGAGCAGCCGGACGTGTGCGAGCTCGGCGTCGGCGCCCCGCTTGGCGAGGATCTTCCAGGGGACGCGGCGGAGCAGGACGCGGGTGGTCTCGCCGACGCCCGGCTTGACCAGGTTGACGTCGTGGATGCCGTACTCCTCGCTGATCCGCTCGACGGCCGCCCAGCCCTCCCAGGTGGGGGTGCGGTCGGCGGCCAGGAGCTCCTTGACGTCCGTGTCGACGGTCGCGGCGACCTCGTCGAAGCGGGCGGCGACGGCGTCGAGGAAGGCCCCGGAGACGTCGGACCCGGCCAGCTCGCGGTAGAACTTGGCGCCGTGGAAGTCGTTCGGTCCGACGAGGTCGGAGCGGAGGACCGTGCGCGATATCAGGCCGGAGACCGTGGAGTTGAGGCACGCGGAGGGGATGAGGAAGTCCTCGCGGGTGCCGTAGGTGCGGACGCAGGAGCCGGGGTCGGCGAGGACCGCGATCTCCGGGTCGAAGCCGTCGAACTCCTTGAGCGCTTCCGCGAGTTCGCGGGTGATGGCGCCCTTGCCGGTCCAGCCGTCGACGAACACGACGTCGGCCGGGTCGTGGTGGGCGGCGAGCCAGCGCAGCGCGTTGGCGTCGATGCCGCGGCCGCGCACGATGGAGACGGCGTAGTGCGGGAGGTCGAGGCCGTGGCGGGCCTGCGCCCAGCGGCGCATGAGGACGCCGACGGGGGTGCCGGCCCGGGCGAGGGAGACCAGGACCGGGCGCGCGGACCGCTCGGCGAGGACGGTCTCGGTGACCGTGCCGACGGCGCGGGCCATCCGGGCGGCGGAGCTTTCCAGGGCGGTACGGAAGAGCTCCTGGTAGCGCTCGCTGGGCTGGTACTCGACGGGGAGCGACTCGGCGTAGTGGGCGCCGCCGCTCTGGATGGCCTCCTCCCGTTCCTCGGTGGGTGCCTCGAGTTCGACGTCCGAGAGGTCCTGGAGCAGCCAGCCGACTTCTTCGGGTGCGTACGAGGAGAAGGCGGGGCCGCGGAGGGGCTCGGGCAGCATGGAGCTCCTTTCGGGAGCTTCGGTGACGGAGACCGTGGGGGTGTGGGACGGGATCACCGCGAGCACGACGCGCGGGATGTGCGCGGCGAGCTGGGCGAGCAGGCCGTCCGGGGCGTGCAGGGCCGGGGTGTCGGCGGCGGAGTCGACGACGAGGACGACGGCGTCGAAGCCCGCGCCCGCGACGTTGTAGGCGTAGCGCTCGCCGGGTCCGTCGGCGGGGTCGTCGTGGGCCGGGAAGACGAGTCGGGTGCGGATCGCGTAACCGGGGTCGTCGACGGCGAGGACGGGCGAGCGGGTGGTGGTGGAGTAGCGGACGTCGTGGCCGGCGTCCTCCAGGGCGGTGCCGAGGCGCAGCGGCGCGTACATCAGCTCTTCGAAGCCGAGGACGAGCACGCGGGGTCCTGCGGGGGGAGCGGCGTGGGCCTGGGCGGCCTCTTGCGCCTGCTGGGCCTGGTGGGTCTGGTGGGTCTGGTGCGGCTGGTGGGTCTGCTGGGCCTGGGCAGCCCCCTGCGCCTGCTGGGCCTGGTGCGGCTGGTGGGTCTGGGCAGCCTCCTGCGCCTGCTGGGCCTGTGCCGGCCCCGCAGGGGCCTCCTGGGGCTGTCCCGGTGTGGTGGGGCGTTCCCGGGGCTCCGTGGCCTCCTGGAGCCGTTCCCCGGCGGCCGGGCGGCGGAGCGCCTCCGCGAGCCTGTTCGCCATCGCCGGCAGCGCCTTCTCCAGGCGCTCCCGGTGCTCGGTCGTGAAGCCGTGCCGGCCGCCGTCGGGGAGTTCCTCGGGCCAGCCGAGTTCCACCCGTGCGGGTGCCTCCCGCGGCGCGCCGCGGAGGGAACCGGTCTCCGTCCCGTGCGCCTTCTCGTGTTCCGCCACCAGCGCCTGGCCCTTCTCCAGGACCCCGTCCGGGAGGCGGACCGTGCCGGCGGCGCCGGCGATCAGGTCGACGCGGGCGCCGATCTCCGTCGCGAAGGCGTCCAGGCGGCCGGCGTCGGCGGTGGAGCGCATGTCGACGAGGGCCACGACGACGTACCGCTCGCGCGGGTAGCGCTCGTGCAGGGCGCGGATGGTGTTGAGGACGGTGTTACCGGTGGAGAACTCGTCGTCGACGAGGACGAGAGGGCCGTCGCCCGCGAGGAGCTTGGGGTCCTCGGGCAGCAGGAGGTGCGAGGTGGCGTGGGAGTGGGACTCCTCGAAGCCGCCCGCGCGGGCGACGCCGGCCACCGGGCGGCGGGTGGAGTGGAGGTACGGGGCGAGGCCGAGGCCGTCGGCGACGGCGTGCCCGAGCGCGGTGGCGGTCTCCGCGTAGCCGAGGACGACGGACCGGGCGGCCTCCTCGTCGCCGAGGAGTTCGCGGACGCTCCGGCCGAGGGCGAGGCCGGAGCCGTACACGACGGAGGGCCGCTGCGGCACGTGCTTGCCGAGCACGTTGGAGACCAGCAGGTGCGCGCGCTTGGGGTTGCGACGCAGTGCGAGGCCCAACAGGGCCGGTAGCTCCTCGCCGCCGATCAGTTCGACGCCCAGTCGCTCCGCGACCCACGTTCCGGTCCACACCACGTCGTCGACGTCCCTTCGTCAGCCGGCCAGGCCGGCGGTGAGCAGATCCACGAAGCCGACGTCCTCCTTGGCGACGCCGAACACCTCGGCGCGCAGGAGGGTGCGCTCGGCCCACGCGCGATGCGGCTTCACCTCGTTCATCTTGTTCGTGTAGGCGGAGCGGAGCACGCCGCCGCCGTCCTGTTCGGGCCGCAGGATGTCCTGGGCGTCGCTCCACTCCTCGTGGCTGACGACGGAGAGGGCGTGCACCGGCACCACGTGGGTGGGGTGGATGCAGGTCTTGCCGAGCAGGCCGTTGGCCCGGTCGAGTTCGATCTCGCGCAGCAGGCCGTCGAGGTCGTGCTCGATGAGGGCGGTGCGCAGGTCCTCGGCGCGGCCTTCGAGGAAGGGGCTGCGGCGCAGCTGGGGCTTGAACATGCGCTCGCCGGGGCGGAAGTACTCCCAGACGGGGCCGGTGACGGTGAAGCCGGTGCCGTCGGAGCGGCCGAGGACGTTGACGACGTCGGCGATGACGCTCGCGACGATCTTGATGTCGTAGGCGGTCATGTCGGGCGAGCGGCGCAGCCCGTAGGCGGAGCAGAAGTCGGTGACGCCGAGGCGGAGGGCGAGGACGCGGTCGCGGTACTTGTCGGTGATCGAGGCGATCCCGGCGAGGGTCTCGGCCCGGGTCTCCAGGTGGAGGAGTTCGGGGGACTCGAGGACGGGCATGGCGAAGAGGCGCCGGCCGGTCGTCCGCTCGGCCTCGGTGAGCGCTTCGAGGAAGGCGCGGCCGCGGGCCTCGGTGAACTTGGGCAGTACGAATCCGGACAGCAGGCGGACGGAGACGCCGAGGCGGTCGACGAGGTCGGTGATCTGGTGCGGTTCGCGGACCCGGATGAAGAGCAGGGGCAGGTCAGGGGCGGTGTCGGCGTCCGTCCCGGTCCCGGCGGCGAGGTCGGCGAAGTGCCGGACGAGGTTGTCCTCGCCCGCCTCGACGTCGGCGTCGCTGATGGAGTCCTCCAGGCAGAGCACCATGGAGACCACTCCGCGCCCGGCCTGTTTGCGCACGGCGTCGGCGAGCCGGGGCCGGGTGGCCGGGCTGTAGAGCGTGGCGCCCAGGGCCACGGCGAGCGTGCGCGCGGGCGAGTCGGCCGTGAAGTCGGCCGGCTCCTGGTGGAACAGCCCGGTCCGCACCGCGGACGGGATGTGCCCGAAATGACGCATGTGAGTCCCCCGTCTGCCTCTTCGGCCCTGATGCCATGTGGCCGGTAATAGTACGTAGGTGCGGGTGTCCTTAGTTCCCCGGGCGCATGAAAATCAGGTAACCCGCCGGCATCCGTCGTCCCGTCCCGGTATCGGGAGTGCCCCCGCGTTGTCCGCGGGTCGGGCGGGAGGGCAGGATTGCGGTCATGACGCACGCGATGCAGAAGGGCTCCAACGTCCCTCTCGACACCGCGGCCGTACGGGCCGTGCTCCGCTGGACCCCGGGCCCCGGGGTCCCCGACGTGGACGCCTCGGCCCTGCTCCTCGGGCCTTCCGGCCGCGTGCGGTCCGACGAGGACTTCGTCTTCTACAACCAGCCGCGCCACCCCTCGGGGCTGGTGCGGCGGCTGCCGAAGAAGCGGGTCTCCGAGGGCCTGACGGACACCGTGGAGGCCGATCTGGCCGGGCTCGACGTCTCGGTCGACCGGGTGGTGATCGCGGCCTCCTCCGACGGCGGCACCTTCCGCTCCGTCTCCGACCTGCGGATCCTGCTGTACGACGCGGTGGCCGGGGCGGAGCGCGAGCCGCTGGCCCTGTTCGACGTGACGGCGGAGACCGGCGAGGAGACGGCGGTCATCTGCGGCGAGCTGTACCGGCGCGGGGACGGCTGGAAGTTCCGCGCGGTGGGGCAGGGCTATCCGACGGGGCTCGTCGGTCTCGCCACGGACTTCGGCATCTCGGTCGACGAGGACGCGGCGGAGGCCCCGGAGGGCCGGGCCGTCCAGGACGACCAGGACGACCAGGGCGGGGCGCCGACGGCCTCCGCGGGCTCCTCCGACCCCGACCTCGACCTGACCGTGGTCCACGCCCCCGTGCCGCCGCAGCCGCCCGTGCCGCCCATGCCGGACCGGGCGCCCGCCTACGGCTATCCGCAACAGCCGGTGAACGCCCCGGCGCCCGCGTACGGCTACCCGCAGCCGGTGACCGCCCCCGAGCAGAACCCGGCACCGGAGTTCCGCATGCCGCCGATGGGTCCCCAGTTCGTCCGGTCGTGAGAGCGACGGGGGCAACGGCTACGCCTTGGTCTTGTAGCCGCGCCCCCACTGGAGTCCCCAGCCGTACAGCCGGTCCAGCTCGGCCTGGAAGCCGTACACGAACCGCACCTCGCGGCGGACGGTCAGCTCGCCCTTGACGTTCTCCATGGAGAAGACGGCGCAGGAGCGGGCCTGCGGGGCGCGCTCGTCGAGCTCGATCTCGATCCGGGGGCCGTTGCTCGGGTAGAGCGTGACCTTGGCGTGCGTGCGGTCGAAGGCCGGCGTCTGGTCGTAGATGTACACGAAGAACAGCAGGCGCTTGATCTCGTCCCGGTGGTCCAGGTTGACGAAGACCGTCTCGCCCGAGGAGCCTCCGAAGCGGTCGTCGCCGCTGAGCTTCACGTACGGGGCCGCGTTGAGGTCGCCGAAGAAGCCGCCGAGCGGCTGCACGACGCCCTTGCTGCCGTCGGTGAGCTCGTAGAGGCAGCCGAGGTCGAGGTCGACGTTGACCATGCCCTGGGTGTGGGCCTGGACGACCTCGGGCTTGAAGAGCTGGGCCGGGTTCCGCAGCAGCCGGCCGCTCTGCCGGGAGCGGCCCTCGATGTCGGAGGTGCGCATCCGCCAGGAGAGGTTGACCCGGAGGTTGCCGGTGGCGGCGCCCTGTTTGGTGAGCGAGACGGTCGGGCGCCGTTTCGTCAGGTCGATCGTGTTCGACGCGGCGCTGCCCGAGTCGAACTGCGCCGTCCTCGTCGGAAACAGGTTGTCCCAGAAGGCCATGCCGCCTCCACCCCCACTGGTCGTCAACACCGCGGCCGTCAGCGCCGCGCACATGCCTGCGGGGCGGCCGGATGCACCGGCCGCCCCGCAGAGAAGCATTCCTCGCTACCGGGGGTGTCACACCCCGGACGGCACCTCGGTCTTGTCGTCCGAGGAGCCGGAGCCGCCCTCGGCCGCCGCGAGCGCCTTGTTGCGGCGGACGGAGGACCAGAAGGACCAGGCGATGAGCAGGACGCCGATGCCGCCGGTGACGATCTCGGGGATCTCGTACTGGATGGTGATCATGAGGACCACGGCCAGGGCGCCGATCGCGTAGTGGGCGCCGTGCTCCAGGTAGACGTAGTCGTCGAGGGTGCCCTGGCGGACCAGGTAGACCGTCAGCGAACGCACGTACATGGCGCCGACGCCCAGGCCGAGCGCCATCAGGACGATGCTGTTGGTGACGGCGAAGGCGCCGATGACACCGTCGAAGGAGAAGGAGGCGTCGA
This sequence comes from Streptomyces sp. NPDC006197, assembly GCF_040613865.1. Classification (NCBI taxonomy): domain Bacteria; kingdom Bacillati; phylum Actinomycetota; class Actinomycetes; order Kitasatosporales; family Streptomycetaceae; genus Streptomyces; species Streptomyces sp. NPDC006197. The sequence goes on from NZ_JBEXSZ010000085.1 coordinate 22,618, forward strand.
GGACCTCCAGGTAGAGGAACATGAAGAAGGCGGCCTTGCCAGCGAGCTGGACCGCGGAAACCTTCTTGCCGGTGCGCTTGGCCTCTTCCTCGGCCTCGTGCTCGCGCTCCTCTTCCTCCTCCAGCTTGTTCTCGAAGAAGCCCGAGAGACCGCCGACGACGAGGTACGTGATGAGGCCGGCGATGCCGGAGATCAGGACCGTCTGCGCCTTGTCGGCGTGCGCGCCGCCGTGCTGGTGGGCGTGGGTCGCGAAGGTCATGGAGGTGATGAGCAGGACGACCAGCGCGATGCAGACCGACAGCATGTCGACCTTGCCGAGCTTGGCGAGCGGGCGCTCGATCCAGCGCAGCCACTGGATGTCACGGTCCTCGAAGATGAAGTCGAGGAAGATCATCAGCAGGAACATGCCACCGAAGGCGGCGATCGACGGGTGCGCGTCGGTGACCAGTTCCTGGTACTTGTCGGGGTTGTTCAACGCCAGGTCGACGGCGTCGATCGGACCGATCTTGGCGCTGATCGCGACGATCACGACGGGAAAGACGAGGCGCATGCCGAAGACGGCGATGAGCACGCCGACCGTGAGGAAGATCTTCTGCCAGAAGACATTCATCTTCTGCAGGATTCCGGCGTTGACCACCGCGTTGTCGAAGGAGAGCGAGATCTCGAGGACGCAGAGGATCGCGACGATCCCGAAAGCCTCCCACCCCCCGTAGAGCACCGCGGCGATCAGGCCGAGGGCGGTGATCGCGAACGACCAGCCGAAGGTTTTCAGAACCACTGTCTACCCCATCGTGATATTTACGCGGCTTTACGAAACGTTGACCCCGAAGTCTAGAGCGATGCCCCGGAGGCCGGACGCGTACCCCTGTCCCACCGCCCGGAACTTCCATTCGCCGTTGTAGCGGTAGAGCTCGCCGAAGATCATCGCGGTTTCCGTGGAGGCGTCCTCCGAGAGGTCGTACCGGGCGAGCTCCTGGCCGTCCAGCTGGTTCACGACTCGGATGAACGCGTTGCTGACCTGGCCGAAGCTCTGGCCGCGGTTGTCGGCGTCGTGGATCGACACCGGGAAGACGATCTTGTCGCAGTGGGCCGGCACCTTGGTGAGGTCCACGATGAGGGACTCGTCGTCCCCGTCACCCTCGCCGGTGAGGTTGTCGCCGGTGTGCTCGACGGACCCCTCGGGGCTGCGGAGCTGGTTGTAGAAGACGAAGTACTCGTCCCCGAGCACCCGGCCGGCCTGGCACAGCAGGGCGCTGGCGTCGAGGTCGAAGGGGGCTCCGGTGGTGGAGCGCGCGTCCCAGCCGAGCCCCACGAGGACCTGGGTCAGGTTGGGTGCGGCCTTGGAGAGGGAGACGTTGCCTCCCTTGGCGAGCGTGACGCCCATGATTCGGTTCCTCCCCGGTGGTGATGAGGCACGTCCGGCGCCGCACGGGATGTGCGGCGCCGGACGGTTCGAACGGTTCGGCTCAGACGTTGACGCCGAAGTCCTGCGCGATGCCGCGCAGACCCGAGGCGTACCCCTGGCCGACGGCGCGGAACTTCCACTCCGCGCCGTGCCGGTAGAGCTCACCGAAGACCATGGCGGTCTCGGTCGAGGCGTCCTCGGAGAGGTCGTACCGGGCGATCTCGGTGCCACCGGTCTGGTTCACGACGCGGATGAACGCGTTGCGCACCTGGCCGAAGGACTGCTGGCGGTTCTCGGCGTCGTAGATCGAGACCGGGAAGACGATCTTGGTGATTTCCGGCGGCACGGTGGCCAGGTTGACCTTGACCTGCTCGTCGTCGCCCTCGCCCTCACCGGTGAGGTTGTCACCGGTGTGCTCGACCGAGCCGTCGGCGCTCTTCAGGTTGTTGAAGAAGACGAAGTCCCCTTCGCTGCGGACCTTGCCCTCGTCCGTCACCAGGATGGCGCTGGCGTCGAGGTCGAAGTCCGTACCGGTGGTGGTGCGGACGTCCCAGCCCAGACCGACGGTCACGGCGGTGAGGCCAGGGGCCTCCTTGGTCAGCGAGACGTTGCCGCCCTTGCTGAGGCTGACTCCCACGAGTCCCTCCATAGGTTTCCAGGGGCAGCGCCCCCAGTCGTGCGTTGGCATCGGATCAACGTCTGGATCCTAGTGACGGGTTCCCGGTCGAAACAGTCGATTCGCCCGGTGAATCCGAGGGTGTCGGACCCGGGGCGCTCAGAGCGCTTCGAGGGCCCTGACGTAGTCGCGCAGGTCACGGGCGTCCGACAGGGCGTTCACGACGGTCCAGCGGACGACGCCCTCCTTGTCGATGACGAAGGTGCCGCGGACCGCGCAGCCCTTCTCCTCGTCGAAGACGCCGTAGGCCCGGGAGGCCGCGCCGTGCGGCCAGAAGTCGGAGAGCAGCGGGAACTCCAGCTCCTCCTGGTCGCCGAAGACGCGGAGGGTGTGGATGGAGTCGTTGGAGACGGCGAGCAGCTCGGTGTCGTCGTTGACGAACAGCGGGAGGTCGTCGCGGAGCTCGCGCAGTTCACCGGTGCAGACGCCGGTGAAGGCGAAGGGGTAGAAGAGCAGCACCACGTTCTTCTCGCCGCGGAAGTCGGAGAGCCGCACGGTCCGGCCGTGGTTGTCCTTGAGCTCGAACTCCGGGGCCTTGGTCCCGACCTCGATCGCCATCGCGTACGCGTCCCTTTCGACGGGGCCCGGGCCTTGGGCCGTATCGGTGAACCCGGGTGGTCCCCACCCTACGGCCTGCGCACGAAAGCCCCCGCCGGCGAACCGGCGGGGGCTTCTCGCAGCGTGGTGATCAGCGCTTGGGGGCAGCCAGGCGGGTGCCCGTCCAGTCCTTGGCGACGCTGATGCTCTTGGTCTGGGAGAGACCCGCTGTCTGCGCGGCATCCTGGATGTCGGACGGCTCGATGTAGCCGTCGCGGCCGGTCTTCGGGGTCAGCAGCCAGATGTTGCCACCGTCCTCCAGAAGACCGATGGCGTCCACCAGGGCGTCGGTGAGATCGCCGTCCTCGTCGCGGAACCACAGCACGACGACGTCGGCGACGTCGTCGTAGTCCTCGTCCACGAGATCCTGTCCGATGACGGACTCGATGCCTTCACGGAGATCCTGGTCGACGTCGTCGTCGTAGCCGATCTCCTGGACCACCTGTCCGGGCTCGAACCCCAGCCTCGCTGCCGGGTTGGTCCGCTCCTCCGCGTGGTCCGCGGTCGCGCTCACGGCTTGCCTCCTGCTCATTCGGTAAATGCTGTGGGCCACGCGTATGCGCGTGGCGCTGGCCGTAGTCCACACGTGCCGGGGCGGATCGCGCAAGTACCCGGCCGCCGAGACCGCCGAAACGGTGACGTTTGGGGCCGTCTCGCCGCAACTTCCGGCACCGCCGATCCCTCCTCCGTGATCAGGTGCACATGGTTCGTCCCGGTTTGCTGACTTCTGAGTTTTCAGTCTGCCGAACGCCCGGACGAAACGCATGCGCGGGTTGAGCGTAAGGTTGCGATTTGACCGCACCCGGGCTTCCGGAAGACGGGCGAGGCACCCCCCGGGGGTTACCCCTCGGTAAATGTGACGTCCGACGCCGGCGGGGTACACGATGGACATCTCCCGACCAGCCCGTGGCCCCGTGGGCACCACCGAACAGCGAAGGAAGAGCGTGGCTCCCGGATCCGATCGCAACCCGATCATCATTGGCGGCCTTCCCAGCCAGGTCCCGGATTTCGACCCGGAAGAGACCCAGGAATGGCTCGACTCCCTCGACGCGGCCGTCGACGAGCGGGGCCGTGAGCGGGCCCGCTACCTCATGCTCCGCCTGATCGAGCGGGCCCGCGAGAAGCGCGTGGCCGTGCCCGAGATGCGCAGCACGGACTACGTCAACACCATCGCCACCAAGGACGAGCCGTTCTTCCCCGGCAACGAGGAGATCGAGCGCAAGGTCCTCAACGCCACCCGGTGGAACGCGGCCGTGATGGTCTCGCGCGCCCAGCGCCCGGGCATCGGCGTCGGCGGTCACATCGCCACCTTCGCCTCCTCGGCCTCCCTGTACGACGTCGGCTTCAACCACTTCTTCCGCGGCAAGGACGAGGGCGACGGCGGCGACCAGATCTTCTTCCAGGGGCACGCCTCCCCCGGCATCTACGCCCGCGCGTACCTCCTGGACCGGCTGAGCGACACCCAGCTCGACGGCTTCCGCCAGGAGAGGTCGAAGTTCCCGAACGGCCTCTCGTCGTACCCCCATCCGCGGCTGATGCCGGACTTCTGGGAGTTCCCGACAGTGTCGATGGGCCTCGGCCCGCTCGGCGCGATCTACCAGGCGCGGATGAACCGGTACATGGAGGCGCGCGGCATCGCCGACACCTCCAAGTCGCACGTCTGGGCGTTCCTCGGCGACGGCGAGATGGACGAGGTCGAGTCGCTCGGCCAGCTGTCCATCGCCGCCCGCGAGGGTCTGGACAACCTCACCTTCGTCGTCAACTGCAACCTCCAGCGGCTCGACGGCCCGGTCCGCGGCAACGGCAAGATCATCCAGGAGCTGGAGTCGATCTTCCGGGGCAACGGCTGGAACGTCATCAAGCTGATCTGGGACCGCTCCTGGGACCCGCTGCTCGCGCAGGACCGCGACGGCATCCTGGTCAACAAGCTGAACACCACCCCCGACGGCCAGTTCCAGACGTACGCCACGGAGACCGGCGGCTACATCCGGGAGCACTTCTTCGGCGACGACCACCGGCTGCGGGCCATGGTCGAGGGCATGTCGGACCAGCAGGTCCTGCACCTGGGCCGCGGCGGCCACGACCACAAGAAGATCTACGCGGCCTACGCGGCGGCGAAGGCACACGCGGGCCAGCCGACCGTGATCCTGGCGCAGACCGTCAAGGGCTGGACGCTGGGCCCCAACTTCGAGGGCCGCAACGCGACCCACCAGATGAAGAAGCTGACGGTCGACGACCTCAAGCGCTTCCGCGACCGGCTGCACATCCCGGTGACCGACCGGCAGTTGGAGGAGGGCCTGCCGCCCTACTACCACCCGGGCCGGGACTCCGAGGAGATCCAGTACATGCACGACCGCCGCAGGGCGCTGGGCGGGTACGTCCCGACCCGGGTCGTGCGGGCGAAGCCCCTGGCCCTCCCCGACGACAAGACCTACGCGGCGGCCAGGAAGGGCTCCGGGCAGCAGTCGATCGCCACCACGATGGCCTTCGTCCGCATCCTGAAGGACCTCATGCGGGACAAGGAGATCGGCAAGCGCTTCGTGCTGATCGCCCCCGACGAGTACCGCACCTTCGGCATGGACGCGTTCTTCCCGAGCGCCAAGATCTACAACCCGCTGGGCCAGCAGTACGAGGCGGTGGACCGCGAACTCCTCCTCGCCTACAAGGAGTCGCCGACCGGCCAGATGCTGCACGACGGCATCTCCGAGGCCGGCTGCACGGCCTCGCTGATCGCCGCCGGTTCCGCGTACGCCACGCACGGCGAGCCGCTGATCCCGGTGTACGTCTTCTACTCGATGTTCGGCTTCCAGCGGACCGGCGACCAGTTCTGGCAGATGGCCGACCAGCTGGCGCGCGGCTTCGTGCTCGGCGCCACCGCCGGCCGGACCACGCTGACCGGTGAGGGCCTCCAGCACGCGGACGGCCACTCGCACCTCCTCGCCTCGACCAACCCGGCCTGCATCGCCTACGACCCGGCGTTCGGCTTCGAGATCGCGCACATCGTCAAGGACGGTCTGCGGCGGATGTACGGCCCCGAGGCCGAGGACGTCTTCTACTACCTGACCGTCTACAACGAGCCGATCCAGCACCCGGCCGAGCCCGAGGACGTGGACGTGGAGGGCATCCTCCAGGGCATCCACCGCTTCAGGGCCGCCGAGGCCGGCACGATCCCGGCGCAGATCATGGCCTCGGGCGTCGCCGTGCCGTGGGCGATCGAGGCGCAGCGGATCCTCGCCGAGGAGTGGAACGTCAAGGCCGACGTCTGGTCCGCGACCTCCTGGACCGAGCTGCGCCGCGAGGCCGTGGCCGTTGAGGAGCACAACCTGCTCCACCCGGACGAGGAGCAGCGCGTCCCGTACGTGACGCGCAAGCTCCAGGGCTCCGAGGGCCCGTTCGTCGCGGTCTCGGACTGGATGCGGTCGGTGCCGGACCAGATCTCCCGCTGGGTACCCGGCCCGTACACCTCGCTGGGCGCGGACGGCTTCGGCTTCGCGGACACGCGCGGTGCGGCCCGCCGCTACTTCCACATCGACGCGCAGTCGATCGTGCTCGCCGTGCTGACCGAACTCGCCCGCGAGGGCAAGGTCGAGCGCTCGGCCCTGAAGCAGGCCGTGGACCGCTACCAGCTGCTCGACGTCGCGGCCGCCGATCCGGGGCCGGCGGGCGGCGACGCCTGACGGACGCCGTCGGCCGCTCGTTTCGGCTGGCGAGGGCGGTGGGACGTGGTCCCGCCGCCCTTCGCCGTTCCTTACGATGCAGGTCATGCCCGTCATGAAGCTTCGCTGGGAGGAGCGCACCCAGACGCCGCTCCTGGTGCTCGCGGTCGCGTTCGGCATCGCCTACGCGGTGCCGATCGTGGCTCCCGGCGCCGAGCCGTGGGTGCACCGGCTGTGCACCCACGTCGAGTGGGCCGTCTGGGGTGCCTTCGCGCTCGACTATCTCGTCCGTCTCGTGCTCGCCCCGGACCGCTGGCACTTCGTGCGCGGCCATCCGCTGGACCTGCTGGCGGTGATACTGCCGATAGTGCAGCCGCTGCGGCTGCTGCGGGTCGTCTCCACGCTCCTCCTCGTGGGCCGGCGGGCCCGGATGGCCCCGCAGATAACGCTCACCACGTATGTGGCGGGCGCGGTGGTCGGGCTGATGATGTTCGGCTCGCTGGCCGTGCTGCATGTGGAGCGGGACGCCCCGAACGGCAACATCAAGACGCTCGGGGACGCGGTGTGGTGGTCGTTCACCACGATGACCACGGTCGGCTACGGCGACCACGCCCCGACCACGGGTCTCGGCCGGGTGCTCGCGGTGGGCCTGATGCTCTCGGGCATCGCCCTGCTCGGTGTCGTCACGGCCAACATCGCCGCCTGGTTCATCTCCCGCTTCGACCGGGACGACGCGGTGGAGCGCCGGCAGACGGAGCTCCTGGAGGCACTCACCCTGGAGGTCCGGGGACTCCGCGCCGAGGTGGCCCGGCTCTCGGCCTCGTCGGCCTCGCCGGAAGCTCCCGTCTCGTCGGAGGCGCCGGAACCGCCGGAGGCGCCGGCCTCGCCGCCCCTGCCGGAACCGGCGGGGGCGCCGGAGTCGCCGGGGGTGCCGGAACCGCCGGGGGCATCGGCCCCGCCGGGGGCGCCGGAACCGGCGGGGTCGCCGGAACCGCCGGGGGCGAGCGAGCCGCGTGACGTCCCCTCGCCTATCGCTCCCAGAGCTTGAACGCTCTGACCTCGTAGGCCGTCTGCGGCACCCAGGTCCCCCTCCCCGGGTACGTCTCGAACTCCCCCGTCTCCCCGCACTCCGCCGACTGGTACGTGGTGACCGGCCGGCCCGTGCGGTTCGCCAGGGACTGGGCCGAGGTGCCCGGCGGCAGGGTGACGCAGCTGTCGATGTCGGTCGTGGCCAGCTCGTGCGTCCACGGCCTGCCCTTGAAGTCGGGCTTCGGCCAGAGACAGAGCCGACCGGGCCCGCAGACCCCGAGCACGGTCCCGGACGGCGCCGCGGCCGCCGGCGCTGCGGCCGCCGGTACGGCCGGCGCCGCCGGTGCTGCCCGGCCCGCCGGTGCCGTCGGAGCCGCCGGAGCCGCTGTCAGGGCGGTCAGGAGGAGGGCCGTGACGGCCGCGCCGGTGAGGACGGTCTTCGTATACATGCTGATGAACCCCCGTTTCGTCACTCTCTGTAATCACGAGGATGACGGAGGTCTCCGGGCGACGGAAGAGGGGCCGCCCCCGTTCACGCGAACGGGTGACGGCCCCCTACGGGAACCCTGACGGGCGAGCGTCAGATGTGACCGCCCATGCCGCCCGCCTCCGCGTTCGCACCGCGCTTGGTGAGCGTGGCGACGAGGGCCGCGACGACGGCGACGCCACCGGCGACGGTGAAGGCCAGACCCATGCCGTCGAGGAAGGTGTCGTGGATGACCCCGGTGATCTGCTGGAGGAGGCCGGGGGTCATCCCCGGCGCCTGGGCCAGCTCCGGCGGGGTCATGCCGAACTCGGCGGCCTGTTCGAGCCGCGGGTCGGCCGGGACCGGGATGCCGGCCTCCTTCCAGTTCCCCGCGAAGGAGTCGGAGACCTTCGAGGACATGACGGCGCCGAGCACCGCCGTGCCGAGCGCTCCGCCGACCTGCATGGCGGCCTGCTGCAGACCGCCGGCCACACCGGAGAGCTCCAGCGGCGCGTTGCCCACGATGACCTCGGTCGCGCCGACCATGACCGGGGCGAGGCCCAGGCCGAGCAGGGCGAACCAGAGGGACATGGCGAGAGTGCCGGTGCCGGCGGTGAGCGTGATCATGCCGAACATCGCGACGGCCGTGCAGACCATGCCGCCGACGAGCGGCACGCGCGGTCCGAACTTGGTGATCAGCGCGCCGGCCAGCGGCGAGGAGACGATCATCATCGCGGTCAGCGGCAGCAGGTGCAGACCGGCGTCGACCGGGCCGAGCCCCTTCACGCCCTGGAGGTAGAAGGTCACGAAGAAGAGGCCGCCCATGAAGGCGAAGGCCATCAGGACCATCAGCACCACACCGGCCGAGAGCGGCACGGAGCGGAACATGCCCAGCGGGATCAGCGGCTCCTTGACCCTGGTCTCCCAGAAGGCGAAGACCGCGAACAGGAACAGCGCGCCGATCAGGCAGCCCCAGGTGTTGCCGCTCGCCCAGCCCCAGGACTCACCGGCCTTGATGATGCCCCAGATGAGGGCGGCCATGGCGCCGGAGAGCAGCAGGATGCCCAGGAGGTCGAAGGAGCGCGGCGCGTTCTCGGCGCGGTGGTCCCTGAGGATCACCAGGCCGAGCACGAGCGCGAGCACGCCGACCGGCACGTTGATGAAGAAGACGGACTGCCAGTTGACGTGCTCCACGAGGAAGCCGCCGAGGATCGGGCCGCCCGCCGTGGAGGCGCCGATGACCATGCCCCAGATGCCGATGGCCATGTTCAGCTTCTCGGCGGGGAAGGTCGCGCGCAGCAGGCCCAGCGCGGCCGGCATCAGCAGGGCGCCGAAGAGGCCCTGCAGGACGCGGAAGGCGATCACGGCCCCGATGGAGTGCGACAGGCCGATCGCGCCGGAGGCGGCGGCGAAGCCGGCGATGCCGATGAGGAAGGTCTGCCGGTGGCCGAAGCGGTCACCGAGCTTGCCGGCGGTGATCAGGGCGACGGCGAGCGCGAGCAGGTATCCGTTGGTGATCCACTGGACCTGGGCGAGGGTGGCGCCGAGGTCCTCCTTGATGGCCGGGTTGGCGATGGCGACGATCGTGCCGTCGAGCGCGACCATCATCACGCCGACGGCCACGCTGAAGAGCGTCAACCACGGGTGGCCGCGCAGTCCCTTCGCCGGGACCGGAACGGGTTCCCGGGCGTCCCCCTGACCCTGCGGGGCCTTTTCCACGGTGGTCTGACTAGTCATACGAGCGAGGTTAGTGACAGTCACTGACAATTGACAAAGCGATTCACGCGTCGGTAACTGTCACGTAGCTCACAGGTACGCTGAGCAGGACGAAATGCCGGAAAAGAGGACCACGACGTGACCGTGCCCGGACTGCGCGAGCGGAAGAAGCAACGCACGCGCGACGCGCTGATCCGGGTTGCCCTGGAGCTCTTCACCGAGCACGGGTACGAGCGGACCACCGTCGACGAGATCGTCGACGCCGTGGAGGTCTCCCAGCGCACCTTCTTCCGGTACTTCTCCTCCAAGGAGGAGGTCGCCTTCGCCGTCCAGCGGATGATGGAGGAGCGCTTCGTGCACGCCCTCGGACAGCGGCCCCCGGCCGAGGCCCCCCTCGACGCGATGCGCAACGCCGTCCTGTGCGCCTGGGACACCATCGGCGAGGCGATCGCCGAAGTCGTCCCCGTCGAACTGCACCTGCGCACGTACCGGATGATCGAGTCGACGCCCGCGCTGCTCGCCGCCCATCTGCGCCGCTCCACCGAGATGGAGGAGACCATCGCCCGGATCGTCGCCGCGCGCGAGGGCCTCGACGTCGACGAGGACCCGCGCCCCCGGATCGCGGTGGCGGCGTTCAGCGGGGTGATGCGGGTGACCGGGCAGATGTGGGGCCGGGGCACGGACGGAAGCCTGGAGGGCATCCGCGCGCTCACCGAGGAATACCTCGACCACCTCGGCCCGGCGCTCGTCTCCCCCTGGCGGGACCGGCCGGGGGAGGGACCGGGAGCGGCCGCGTAGGCTGCCGGCCTTCCCGTACGGAGGCTGCCGCGCAGGCCCGCCGGCGTCCCGTACGGAGGCTGCCGCGCAGGCCCGCCGGTGTCCCGTACGAGGGCCGCTGCGCAGGCCGCAGGCTTCCCGTACGACACCCGCCGTGTGAAGAGACGTGCGCCGCGCCCCGTAGGGTGGCCGCCCGTGACCTCCGACGCCTCGCCCGCCCTCGCCGCCACGCGCACGCTCCTCGCGCTCGCCGTCGTGTTCGTGCTCCTCGCGACCACCGGGTGGACCACGATCCGGCACCAGCCCCTGCCGTGGCCGTCCCGCGAGGCCGCGCTCGCCGCCTGGGCGCGGGACCGGATCGACCACCGGCCGCTGCCCGACCCGGGCGCCCCGGCCCGTACCGTCGCCGCGTTCTTCGCCGGACTCGGCCCGGCGGGCGGCGCCCGGCTCGCCGCCCGGCACCCGTTCGTCGTCGGCAACCTCAACGGCGCCCCGGTCGCCCTGCGCTACCGCGCCAACCGGATCACCCTCGCGCGCACGTACGCCGCCGAGCGGAACAGGGTCGACGACCCCAGGCTCTCCCCCGAAGGCCGGCACGAGGCCCGGCGCCGCGTCGACCGCTTCGCCTCGCTGATGCGGCCCGGCCGCCAGGTCCTCGCCTTCGACCCGACCGGTACGGGGCGGGCCGCCGAGGTTCTCGGGGACCTGGAGCGGGCCCGGCGCGTCTCGGTGATCGTGCCCGGCGTCGACACCAACCTGCTCACCTTCCAGAAGACCCACGGCCGGTACGGCGCCCCCGCCGGCATGGCCGAGGCCCTCTACGCGGCCGAGCGGCAGGCCTCCCCACGCGCGCGCGTGGCGGTCATCGCCTGGGCCGACTACACCGCACCCGTCGGGATCGGCGTCGACGCGGTGACCGGCCGGCTGGCCGAGGAGGGAGCCGTACGCCTGGTGGGCCTCACCGAGTCCCTGCCCCCGGACGCGCGCGTGGCGCTCTTCTGCCACAGCTACGGCTCCGTGCTCTGCGGGGCCGCCGCGCCCCGGCTGTCCGCCCGGGTGACCGATCTGGCCGTGGCCGGAAGCCCCGGGATGCGGGTCGAGCGGGCCGCCGACCTCGACAGCCACGCGCGCGTGTGGGCCATGCGGGACGCCGACGACTGGATCGCGGACGTCCCGCACCTGGAGGTGGGCGGGCTCGGACACGGCGCCGACCCGGTCGCGCCGGAGTTCGGCGCGAGGCTGCTCTCCGCGCGCGGTGCGCTCGGCCACAGCGGCTATTTCGAGCCGGGGACGCAGAGCCTCGGCAACTTCGCCACGATAGGCGTCGGGGCGTACCCGAACCTGGTCTGCGCACGTGCCGACAGCGCTTGCCACGACGGAATATCCGGCACGGAAGGGCTCTGACGCGCGTAGATCACGCAATTTCAGGACCTTTCACGGGGGCGACGCATGGGCACACGCCGCTTACGATGAGGCGCATGGGTGATGTGCTGGCCGGAATTCATGCCACCTGGGGGCTCGAGAGCGACGCCCTCGTCATCCGCTTCGACCGGGGGATCCGTACGCCGAAGCTCTTCGGGGCACTGCGCGAGAGACGCGTACCGCACGAGGCGCTGGCGTCCGTGACGCTCACGCCCGGCAAGCGGGGCACCGTCGTGCTGCACGCCGTACCGAGGCCGGGCGCCGATCCGCTGATGGAGGCGGCCGCGGGGCAGCTCAAGGAGGGCAGCGACCCGTACCGCCTGGTGCTCCCGGCGGAACGCGAGACGCTCGCCGAGCACTACCGGGACGAGCTGCGGGCGCTCCTCGCGTCGCACGCGGGGGCCGCGGGGGCCGCCGGGTACGGGGCGTACGAGCCGGGCGACGCGGACGCCGGGGGCGTCGCGCCCGCCGACCGGTTCCTGGTGGCGCCGCCGCCGGGGCCGCAGTCCTTCAAGGCGTACGACGGGAAGGCCAGCTTCGACGGGACCTCCGAGGTCGCCTTCCGCTGGTCCTGGACGGGGGCGTCCTCGGAGAAGTGGAAGGCCGGCGACCAGGTCTTCTCGGTACGGGACCTCTGCGGGGTCGAGTGGCGCTCGCCGGACGGCGTCGACGGGTACCTGCGGCTCGTGCCCCGGGACGGCGGGCCCCGGGCCGTCCAGCCCGACCAGGACCCGGCGTGCGTCGTCTTCGGCCGCTACGGGCCGGTGTACGAGTCCCTGACCTTCGCGGCGGCGGTCCTCGCCGCGATCCGGGGCAAGGACCGCGCCCCTGTGCCCGTCGCGGTCCCGGCCGGGGGGCGGGGATCGGGGCACCGGGATCCCGGGGCGGTGGCTGAAAGGATTCGTCACTTGGGGGAGCTGCATCAGGCGGGGCTGGTCACGGATGCGGAGTTCTCGGCGAAGAAGGCGGAGCTCCTGGCGGAGCTTTGAGGGGGGCCTGGGTTTTGAGGGGGCCTGGGTGCGGGCCGTCCCGCTGACGTTCGCCTCGTCCACGGCCGTGTGGGCGCGCGCCCGCTGGGCGGTGCCCTCGCCCCCGCCCGTGTGGGCAATCGTCCCGCTGGGCGGGACGGGTGGGCACACGGGACGGCGCCCTCTAGCGGCGCCTCCGCGTTCCGCGCC
>NZ_JBEXSZ010000086.1:0-35489 GCF_040613865.1 Streptomyces sp. NPDC006197
GCCGTGGATGCCCTCCTCGCCGACTCGCGCACCGCGGAGGGCGCGGCGGCCAACCCCTCTCTCCCCGTGCCCCGCATGCACGCACTGCTCGACCGGAGCCTGACCCGGAGGAGGCTGGCGATGCCGAAGTCGGTCAGGACCGCCCTGCCGGCCGTCGGCTCGGCGGGTCCCGCGCCCGGCGTGTCGCCTCACCGGGGTGGCCCAGTGCCGACATGCATGGCTTGCACAGGTTTGTGATGGTTCGTCATGGAAGGCGTACTCGTCGAAACTCCCGGAGCACCGCTTTGGGGCGTCTTCCACTGGAGGTTCAACCATGCGTGCTGCACGCACTCTGGCGGTGGCCGCCACCGCGCTCGCGGCGGTCGGGCTCGCGGCCCCCCTCGCCACCGCCACCAACGGGCCCAGCAGCGTCACCGTCAGCCCTCTCCAGGTCGAGCGGGGCGGAGACAACTCCAACGGCGTCACCGTGTCCCCCTTCGCGGTCCACCAGGGCGGGATCCTCACGATCACCGTCCGCGGCTGCGCCGGCGGCACGGTCACGTCCAACGCCTTCGCGACGGTCACGCTCGGCCCCGCGGTCAACGGGGTGTCCACCGCCACCGCCCGCATCTTCAACAACGCCACGCCCGGCCAGTACAACCTGGCCGTCCAGTGCGGCGGCCGTACGCTCACCCAGCCGTTCCGGGTCATCGCCGGCCAGGGCGCGGCCGGCGGCCTCGGCGGCTCGCTGGCCCCCAGCTCCACCGAGATGGCCGTCGGCGGCAGCCTCGTCGCCGCGGCCGCGCTCGGCGGAGGGCTCTTCGTCGCCCGCCGCCGACGCCTGACCGGCGCGGGAGTCTGACCGGCCGAACCTCCCGGTCGGCCCGCCGTGCCCGTCGCCCCCGAGTCCCTGCCGGGACCCGGGGGCGATCGGCAGATCCTCCCGGCCGTGCGGATCCGGCCGGTGACGAAGGGTCGGTGACGACGGGTCAGTGACGGCGGGCGGCGCCGGAGCGACGGCGGCGGACCACATAGGCGGTGCCGCAGGCCGCGGCCAGCACCAGCGCGCCGCCGGCCGCCAGTTCGGTGGTGCTGGGGGCCATCGAGCCGCCGAGACCGCCCCGCACCCCGCGCGGGGGCGCGAGGATGGTGGCGCTGATGGTCGGGGTGGCGGTGGGGGCGCCGCTGATCGTCAGGGCGACGGTGTCCTGCACACCGCCCGTGCAGTTGAACAGCACCGTGTACACGGCGCCGCGCTTGGCGTCGGCGTCCACGGTGGCGGTCACCGTCGCCCCCGGTGCGATGGTCGCGGTGTCGAAGATGCCGGCCGTGGCCGTCGCCGTACTGGCACAGCCGGGGGCGCTCAGCGTCAGCCGTCCGCCCGGGGCGACGATCGAGGGCGACACGACGAAATCGCCCGGTGCCTTGGCCCTGGCCACCCGTGGGTCGGTGGCGGGCGCCCCGTCCGCCGCGAGGGCGGCGGGAGCGGCCAGGGCGAGGGCGGCCGCTCCCAACAGGGCAGTGGTCGCGGCACGTATCGCGCGCATGGTGAATCCTCCGGGTCCCGAGGGGCAGTCGCGGAAGGGGGTTCCCGCGAAGGGCCGTGCACCTCGATGCCCGAAACGCTAGGAGCGCAGTACCACAGCCGCGATCCCAGAGGTGCGAATGGGGCACCGATGTCCCCCGTGTGGCCCATTCGCGGGGGGTGCCTCAGGGGCTGATCTGCGGGAACAGATCGGTGAAGGGCGCGGCGGTGGCCGAGATGCCCCGGCCGAACGGCGCGTCGAAGTCCCAGATGAGGAACAGCAGGAAGGCGATCAGCACGCTGAAGAGCCCGGCGAGCAGCAGCTCCCGGCCGGTCCTGCGGATCTGCAGCGTGAAGATCAGGCCGACCGTCACCAGGGCCCCGATGATCAGACCGAACCAGACCACCCCCGGCATCGTCTCGCCGGCGCTCTGCCCGCGTGCGTTCCGGGCGTCGTCGGCGAGGGTCACCTGGTCCACCAGAGGCTGGTACGCCTGTCCCTCGAAGTCGTCGGCCGGCCGGTAGTCGGTGACGCTGCGCCGCACCTTCTCCAGGAGCGCGGTGCCCTCGTCGCTGAGCTCGCCGTTGTCGGCCATGTACGTCCACTCGTCGTGGACCACGTACGAGACGTACGCGTCGACGTCGGCGCGGATCCGGGAACGGACCTCCTGCGGATAAACCTCGGCGCGCGCCGAGATCTCGTGCATCGCCTGGGCCTCCTGCCGCACGGTCTCCTGAGCGGCTCCCCGGGCCTCCCAGACGCCGGCGATGGCCAGACCGAGGACGATCGCGTAGATCACGCCGATCATCATCGTCATGTACTCGATGACGTCCGGGGTCTCGCTGGGGTCGTCGTCCTCAGGGATCCGGCGGTTGTTGATGACGACGATGGTGAGCACGACGGCGCAGGCTGCGGCCATCGCGAGAGAGAGAACAAGCCATTCGGACATGGTTCCTCCGGCGGGATTCAGAGGGGCGACGGGTGAAGGGGACGGCGGGTCATCTGGACCGGGGGCGCAGGATCGCCGTCGCGAGGACGGCCGGGGCGGTGATCATCAGCGTCGCGGTGACGACGGAGGTGCCGCCCTTCTGCTTGGTGTGCGTCGCCGGGCGGTAGTGGGGCAGTGCCACGGGGGAGGGGGACGGCGGTCGGGGCCGCACGGTGGGCGGCGGGGTCGGGGACGGCGGAGGCGCGGCCGCGGGCTCCGGCGGCCTGGTGGTCGCAGGCGCGGGGGACGGCGGCTCCGGGCGTGGCGCCGGCTTGGTGGCCGGCGGTTTCGGCACCGGCCGGGGCGGAACCGGCTTCGGCGCGGGCGGCGGAGGCGGCTCGGGTTTCGGCGTCGGTTTCGGGGGCGGGGAGGGCGTCGGCGTCGGGGAGGGCGGAGGCGTCGGCTCGGGCGTGGGCGACGGGCACGGCGGGGGCGGCTCGGGGTCGCAGGGCGTCGGGTGGTGGTGATGCCCGTGCCCCTTGCCCTTGCCGTTGCCGTGGTGCTCGTGGCCTTCGCCCTTCCCGTGGCCCTTTCCGCCGCCGTTTCCCCGGTCGTCGACGTCGTGGTGGCCGCCACCGGCGACCGCCACCGCGATCTGCGAACCGCCCGAGTCGGTCGAGGCGTAGGCACAGGCGTCGGCGGAGGCGGGTACCGGTGTGGTGAGCAGCCACACGAGACCGAGGGCCGCCAGCGGCCGTGCGAGGAGTGATCCGTACAGAGACACGCCGTCGAGCTTGATCACACGCGGGGCGCGCCGGGGCGGAATCGCGCGGGATTCGCCAGATGGAGGGGATCTCCGGATGTGAGGGCTTGACGTTTCGCCGGGTGTCGGCGACGGATCCGGCGCAATGCCCGGTATCGGCGGTCGTGATGATTGCGGACGGGTGGCCGACACGGCCCCTTCAGGCCTCCCGGCGGAGAACTGTCCGGTTGTCGCCCTGTCGGACGGGCCGGCCAACAGGGCATCCTGCACCGGCGACCGGGCCCCGAGAACGGCAACAGCCGAGGTACGGAAGGGGCCTGGGGCCCCACCGGGCGCGGTCGGCGGCCTTCCGGGAACCGACGCACGATCATATGCACGTGAAGGTGCACGGCCTGAAGGCGTGAAACCTGCGCTCGGAGAGCACGTGCCAATGGCCTGTGACCAAGAACGGACCGCGAATTTCCGTTTCTACTCGCCCTCCCGGCGGGCGATCAGTAGCCTCACCTCGAACACCGGCCGCGAACACATGGCCGTATCCCCCACGGCGACTTGTTGGAGACATTGATGGAGCGTCCCGCCTGGGCCCCGCCCGGTATCGACATTTCGGTACCGAGCGTGTCCCGTATGTACGACTTCTATCTGGGCGGCTCGCACAATTTCGAAGTGGACCGGGAAGCGGCGCGCAAGGCCATGGAGTTCATGCCGGGCCTGCCCAAGATCATGCAGGCGAACCGTGCCTTCATGCGGCGCGCCGTCCGTCACGCCGTTGACAACGACGTCACCCAGTTCCTCGACATCGGTTCCGGCATACCCACCTTCGGCAACGTGCACGAGGTCGCCCGCGCCGCCGACCCCGCCGCCCGGGTCGTCTACGTCGACCACGACCCCGTCGCCGTGGCCCACAGCCGCGCCGTCCTGGAGGACGACGACAGCGCGGCCGTCGTCGCCGCCGACCTGCGCAAGCCCGCCGACATCCTCCACAGCCCCGAGGTGACCCGACTCCTCGACCTGGACCGGCCCGTGGCCCTGCTCCTCGTCGCCGTCCTGCACTTCCTGGAGGACGAGGACAAGCCCTACGAGGCGGTCGCCGAACTGATCGACGCCCTCGCCCCCGGCAGCCTCGTCGTCCTCACCCACGCCTCGTACGAGGGCATTCCGCTCCCCGAGGAACAGGCGGGCGGCACCGTCGAGGTCTACCGCGACATCCGCAACCCCCTGGTGATGCGGTCGGGCGGAGAGATCACCCGCTTCTTCGAAGGCACCGAACTGATCGAGCCCGGGCTCGTCCCCATGCCGCTCTGGCGGCCGGACAGCCCGGCCGAGGAGGAGGATCCGTACGCCTTCTCCGGGTTCGCAGGGGTGGGGCGCAAGGCGTGAAGGCCCCGTCGCAGCCGTCCGACGCCGTCGCCGAAGCCGACGGCCCGGAGGACAGACTCAGGCGGTTCGTCACCATCTGGAGCCGGGCGATCTTCCCGCTGACCGCCACCTCGCTGACCCGCGCCGAGTTCGAGGGACACCTGCTGCCGCTGGCCCGCACCCTGTGCGACGCCCTGCACGCCCGGCCCTTCGACACGGCACCGGCCCAGCGCACCGGCGCGGCCCTCGTCGCCGCCCACTGCACCGACCCGGACGCGCTCGGCCGCAGCCTCGGCGTCGTCGACTCGTACCTGGTGCTCTACTGCGGTACGGAGTCGGACCTTCCCGCCGAGGAACTCCGCGCCCGCTGCGCCCGGCTCCAGCACGCCATGGCCGCCGGCTACGCGGGTGCCCTGCGCGAGCGGACCCTCACCGAGCAGGAGGCCATCGCCCGCTCCGCGCTCGCCGCCCGCAGCGCCGCCGAGATCGCCCTGCACGCCACCGAGAGCCGCTTCCGCGCGGTCTTCGACGGGGCGGCCATCGGCATCGGCATCGCCGACCTCGACGGCAACGTCCTGGAGGTCAACGAGACCCTCACCCGCATGTTCGGCGGGATGGAGGGCCAGGTGCGCAGCCGGAACGTCAGCGAGTGGGTCCACCCGGAGGACGGGCCGCACGTCTGGAAGCTGTACGAGGAACTGGTCCGCGGCGAGCGCGAGCACTACCGCGTCGAGAAGCCGTACTACCGGGGTGACGGAACGGTTCTCTGGACCAACCTCACCGTCTCGCTCCTCCGGGACGCCGAAGGCCGCCCCCAGTACCAGCTGGCCCTCATGGAGGACACCACCGAACGGCGCCTGCTCCATCTGCGCCTCCGGTACGAGGCCACCCACGACGCGCTCACCGGACTGCCCAACCGGACCCTGTTCTTCGAACGCCTGGAGAAGGCGCTCGCCCCCGGCGAGAACGCCCGCTTCGGCCTCTGCTACCTCGACCTCGACGGCTTCAAGGTCATCAACGACAGCCTCGGCCACTCCACCGGCGACCGGCTGCTCGTCGAGGTCGCCGACCGGCTGCAGAGCTGCGTCACCGGCGCCGGCGAGATGGTCGCCCGGCTCGGCGGCGACGAGTTCGTCGCCCTCACCACCGGCGCCGACGGCCGGCGGGACGTCACCGAACTCGCCGACCGCATCCTCGCCGCCCTCGCCACCCCCCTCCGCATCGAGGGCCGCGAACTCACCGTCCGCGGCAGCCTCGGCGTCGTCGAGGGCCCCGCGGGGGAACGGACCCCGGCCGAAGTGCTCCGCAGCGCCGACATCACCATGTACCGGGCCAAGTCGGCGGGCGGCAACCGCTTCGAGGTCGCCGACCCGGAGGCCGACGCCCGCGCCATCACCCGGCACGGGCTCACCACCGCCCTGCCGACCGCCCTGGAACGCGGCGAGTTCTTCATCGAGTACCAGCCGCTCGTCCACCTCGACGACGGCAGCGTCCACGGCGCGGAGGCCCTCGTCCGGTGGTGCCACCCGCAGCACGGGGTGCTCGGCCCCGACCAGTTCATCCCGCTCGCCGAGGACACCGGCCTCATCGTGCCGCTCGGCCGCTGGGTGCTCCAGGAAGCCGTGCGCCAGGCCCGCTTCTGGCGGGCCCGGCACTCCGACGGCGGCCCGCTGCGCATCAACGTCAACCTCTCCCCGACACAGCTCCACCACCCGCGCCTGGTCGCCGACACCGTCGACGTCCTGGAGCGCTCCGGCCTCGAACCGGGCGCGCTCTGCCTGGAGGTCACCGAGTCCGCCCTCATCGGCGCCGACGAGGGCCTGCTGAAGCCGCTGCGGCAGCTCGCCGAGATGGGCGTGGACATCGCGCTCGACGACTTCGGCACCGGCTACTCGAACCTCGCCAATCTGCGGCGGCTGCCGGTGAGCGTCCTGAAGCTCGACCGCTCCTTCACCCGGGGGATGCAGCAGCATCCGGTGGACCCGGTCGACCTCAAGATCGTCGAGGGGATCGTCTCGCTCGCCCACAGCCTGGAGCTCGCCGTCACCGTCGAGGGCGTGGAGACCGGAGCGCAGGCCCGCCAGCTCCGCGACCTCGGCTGCGACACGGCCCAGGGCTGGTACTACGCCCGCCCCGGCGCCCCGGACCGCATCCACTCCCTCCTCCTGGCGGACGCGGTCTGACCGCCCCCGCCCCGTGTCGGCCCGCGCCCTGGCGGGGCGGTGCCCCGCCCCGCCACGGCGCCGGGCGGGCTCAAGCGCGCCGCAGCAGCAGCTTCTGGAGCTCCCGCGCCGCGCGCGGCGGCGCCACATCGCTGCGGTGCGCCAGTGCGATGGTGCGGCGCAGGCCCGGCCGGGCGAGGGCCGTCACCCGAAGGTCCCGCCCCGCGCGCGCCGCGACCATCGCCGGCACGACCGCGAGCCCGAGCCCCGCCCGTACGAAACCGAGTACGGCGTCCAGCTCCCCGCCCTCGACGGTGAACGTGGGCTCGAAGCCCTCCGCCCGGCAGGCCGCCACGGTCAGCTCCCGCAGGTCGTAGCCGTGCCGGAACATCACGAGCGGCTGGTCCCGCAGGTCCTTGATCCGCACGGGCCGCCGCGGCGGCGGCTCCGAGGCGGCGGAGACCACGACGAGGTCCTCCGTCAGCAGCTCGACCGTCGTCAGGGAGGGCGAGGGAGAGGGCAGCGGCAGCACCACGAGGGCCAGATCGAGTGCCCCGCGCGCCAGCTCCCGTACGAGGTCGTGCGAGCCGCCCTCCTCGATGAGCAGCTCGATCCCCGGGTGCAGGCCGTGGAAGGCCCGCAGCACGTCCGGGAGGAGCCCCGTGCACAGGCTCGGCGTCGCGCCGAGCCGCACCCGGCCCCGCTTGAGCTGGGCCAGCTCCTGCACCTCGATGCGGGCCGTCTCCGTGTCGGCGAGGATCCGCCGCGCGAGCGGCAGCAGGGCCTCGCCCGCGTCGGTGAGGGTGATGTTCCCCCGGGCGCGGCTGAAGAGTTCCGCGCCCAGCTCCTGCTCCAGGGCCTTGATCTGCTGGGAGAGCGAGGGCTGCGAGACGTGGACGCGTTCGGCGGCCCGGGTGAAGTGACGGGTCTCGGCCACGGCGACGAAGTAGAGGAGCTGCTGGAACTGCATGGGTCCAGCGTAGAGGACATGGATAGGTACAGCCTATCGAGATGAGCCGAACCATGTCTTGGACCTCTCGGGCCCTTCGGCCCTAGCGTCGAGGACATGGCTCTGGCACCCACGAGGGGGCGGACGGCTGCCCGCCCGCCGTCCCCCGCACCGACCCCGTCCCGTGGCTTCTGGTCGTCGACCCTCGGCAAGAAGACGGTCATGGCCGTCAGCGGGCTGATCATGCTCGGCTACCTCGTCGCCCACGTCGCCGGCAACCTCAAGGTCTTCTTCGGCCCCGAGGAGTTCAACGCCTACGGCCACTGGCTGCGCGTCATGGGCGCCCCGGTCCTGCACCACCACTGGGCCCTGTGGATCGTCCGGATCGTGCTCCTCGCCGCCGTCGTCGCCCACGCCGTCTCCGCGTACCAGCTCAGCCGGCGCGACCTGAAGGCCCGCCCCACCGCGTACGTCCACCGCCGCAGGCGCGCCTCCTACGCCACCCGCACCATGCGCTGGGGCGGGATCATCCTCGCCCTCTTCGTCGTCTGGCACCTCCTGGACCTGACCACCGGCACCGCCCACCCCGGCGGCTTCGAGGAGGGCAGGCCCTACCAGAACGTCGTCGACACCTTCTCCACCTGGTACGGCGACGTCGTCTACATCGTCGCCATGCTCGCCCTCGGCCTCCACGTCCGCCACGGCTTCTGGAGCGCCGCCCAGACCCTGGGCGTCGGCAACGCCCGCCGCGACCGCCTCCTCAAGGCCCTCGCCAACACCCTCGCGCTCGTCCTGACCGCGGGCTTCGTCTCCGTCCCCGTCGCCGTCATGACCGGAGTGGTGAGCTGACATGAGCTTTTCCGACTACACCACCGGCGAGCCGATCGCCGACACCAAGGCTCCCGCCGGGCCCGTCGCCGACCGCTGGGACACCCGCCGCTTCGAGGCGAAGCTGGTCAACCCCGCCAACCGCCGCAAGCACCGGATCATCGTCGTCGGCACCGGCCTCGCCGGCGGCTCCGCCGGCGCCACCCTCGCCGAGCAGGGCTACCAGGTCGTCCAGTTCTGCTTCCAGGACTCCCCGCGCCGCGCCCACTCCATCGCCGCCCAGGGCGGCATCAACGCCGCCAAGAACTACCGCAACGACGGCGACTCCATCCACCGCCTCTTCTACGACACCGTCAAGGGCGGCGACTTCCGGGCCCGCGAGTCCAACGTCCACCGCCTCGCCCAGATCTCCGTCGAGATCATCGACCAGTGCGTCGCCCAGGGCGTCCCCTTCGCCCGCGAGTACGGCGGACTCCTCGACACCCGCTCCTTCGGCGGCGTCCAGGTCTCCCGCACCTTCTACGCCCGCGGGCAGACCGGGCAGCAGCTCCTCCTCGGCGCCTACCAGGCGCTGTCCCGGCAGATCGCCGCCGGGAACGTCGAGATGCACGCCCGTACGGAGATGCTCGACCTGATCGTCGTCGACGGGCGGGCCCGCGGCATCGTCGCCCGCGACCTGATCACCGGACGCATCTCCACCCACTACGCCGACGCGGTCGTCCTCGCAAGCGGCGGCTACGGCAACGTCTTCTACCTGTCGACGAACGCCATGAACTCCAACGCCACCGCCGTCTGGCGGGCGCACCGGCGCGGCGCGTACTTCGCCAACCCCTGCTTCACCCAGATCCACCCCACCTGCATCCCGCGCACCGGCGACCACCAGTCCAAGCTGACCCTGATGAGCGAGTCGCTGCGCAACGACGGCCGCATCTGGGTGCCCAAGGCGCAGGGCGACACCCGCCCGGCCGCCGACATCCCCGAGGACGAGCGCGACTACTACCTGGAGCGCCTCTACCCCTCCTTCGGCAACCTCGTCCCCCGCGACATCGCCTCCCGCGCCGCCAAGAACGTCTGCGACGAGGGGCGGGGCGTCGGCCCCGGCGGGCAGGGGGTCTACCTGGACTTCGCCGACGCGATCCGGCGGATGGGCCGCAAGGCCGTCGAGGAGAAGTACGGCAACCTCTTCGAGATGTACGAGCGGATCACCGCCGAGAACCCGTACGAGGTCCCCATGCGGATCTACCCCGCCGTGCACTACACGATGGGCGGACTCTGGGTCGACTACGACCTCCAGACCACGATCCCCGGCCTCTTCGCCATCGGCGAGGCCAACTTCTCCGACCACGGGGCCAACAGGCTCGGCGCCTCCGCCCTCATGCAGGGCCTCGCCGACGGCTACTTCGTCCTCCCCGCCACCATCAACGACTACCTCGCCCGCCACCCGTCGAGCGAGCCCGTCACCGACGACCACCCGGCCGTACGGGACGTCCTCGCCGAGACCGAGGACCGCCTGAACCTCCTCCTCTCCGTCGACGGCGACCGCACCCCCGACTCCTTCCACCGCGAACTCGGCGAACTCATGTGGGAGTACTGCGGCATGGCCCGCACCGAGGAGGGCCTGACCAGGGCCCTGCGCCGCATCCCCGAGATCCGGGAGGAGTTCTGGCGCCGCATCAAGGTCCCCGGCACCGGCGAGGAGTTCAACCAGTCCCTGGAGAAGGCCAACCGGATCGTCGACTACCTGGAACTCGCCGAGCTCATGTGCCTCGACGCGCTCCACCGCGCCGAGTCCTGCGGCGGCCACTTCCGCGAGGAGTCCCAGACCCCGGACGGCGAGGCCGCCCGCCGCGACGAGGAGTTCTCCTACGTCGCGGCCTGGGAATTCCGGGGGTCCGGGGGCCGTCCTTCGGGGGAGCACGGCGCCGGGGCCGCCCCCGTCCTCCACAAGGAGGACCTCACCTTCGAGTACGTCCACCCCACCCAGCGGAGCTACGCATGAGGATCGACCTGCGCGTCTGGCGCCAGAAGAACGGCGACACCGAGGGGGCCATGGTCACCTACGCGGTGGACGGCATCTCACCCGACATGTCCTTCCTGGAGATGCTCGACACGCTCAACGAGGACCTCATCCTGCGCGGCGAGGAACCCGTGGCCTTCGACCACGACTGCCGCGAGGGCATCTGCGGCGCGTGCAGCCTCGTCATCAACGGCGACGCGCACGGGCCGGAGCGCACCACGACCTGCCAGCTCCACATGCGCTCCTTCCGCGACGGCGACACCATCGACGTCGAACCCTGGCGCGCCTCCGCCTTCCCCGTCGTCAAGGACCTCGTCGTCGACCGCTCCGCCTTCGACCGCGTCATCCAGGCCGGCGGCTACATCACGGCCCCGACGGGCTCGGCCCCCGAAGCCCATGCCACACCGGTCCCGAAGGCCGACGCGGACTCCGCCTTCGAGCACGCCGAGTGCATCGGCTGCGGCGCGTGCGTGGCGGCCTGCCCGAACGGCTCGGCGATGCTCTTCACCTCCGCCAAGATCAACCACCTGAACGTCCTGCCCCAGGGCTCCCCGGAGCGCGAGACCCGGGTCCTCGACATGGTGGCCCAGATGGACGCGGAGGGCTTCGGCGGCTGCACCCTGACGGGCGAGTGCGCGACGGCCTGCCCGAAGGGCATCCCGCTCCCGTCGATCTCCGCGATGAACCGGGAGTGGCTGCGGGCGCGGCGGAAGGCCGGCCGCGGCTGAGGCCGGATCCGGACAATCCGAGGGCGTGGGCTCCGCCACACGCGGCGCCCCGGCGCGAAAGATCGTTCACGGAATGATCATCTTCTCCGCAAGATCTTCGTTCCGGGGTGCTCCCGTGCCCCGGAACAGCAAGATCACATCCGTTCAAAACTGCACCTTTCGCGGCAGGTTGACCACTTCGCGGCCAACCGTCGGCCGGCGATTTCCGCCGCGCCGACACCCCCGGGTACTGATGGGTCCTGCCGGGGGCATATGACCAAACCCCCGGTCGTACAGACCACTTGGGGGTTTCTCATGTCCAGCATCACCCGCCGCCGGGCCCTCGGCGTCGCGGCAGGCGCCGCGGGCGCCGTCACGGTCCTCGCCCGGACGGGCCCGGCCGCGGCCTCGGCTCCCCGCGCGACCGCCCCGGCGGCCGACTCCGACCCGGCCTCCTTCGACGAGGTCTACCAGGGCCGCCGCATCCAGGGCGGGCCCGCGCACGGCGGCGGCCACCACGGGGGACACCACGGAGGCGGCTACTCCGTCACCATCGACGGTCGGGAACTGCACGTCATGCGGAACGCCGACGGCACCTGGATCAGCGTGATCCACCACTACGAGCCCGCCGCCACGCCCAGGGCGCTGGCCCGCGCGGCCGTCCGGGAGCTCCAGGGCGCCCCGCTCGTACCCCTCACCCTCGGCTGACCGATCCAGGAGCGGCACCACCATGACCGTACGCAAGAACCAGGCCACCCTCACCGCCGACGAGAAGCGGCGCTTCGTCGCCGCCCTCCTGGAGCTCAAGCGCTCCGGGCGGTACGACACCTTCGTCACCACGCACAACGCCTTCATCATGAGCGACACCGACGACGGCGACCGCGTCGGCCACCGCTCGCCGTCCTTCCTGCCCTGGCACCGGCGTTTCCTCATGGAGTTCGAGGAGGCCCTCAGGTCCGTCGACGCGACCGTCACCCTGCCCTACTGGGACTGGACCGCCGACCGCACCTCCCGCTCCTCGCTGTGGGCGCCCGACTTCCTCGGCGGCACCGGCCGCGCCCGCGACGGCCAGGTCACGGACGGCCCCTTCGCCCGGACCGGCGGCCGCTGGCCGATCAACGTCCGCGTCGACGGACGCGACTACCTCCGGCGCGACCTCGGCGCGGGCGGCCGGCAGCTCCCCACCCGTGCCGAGGTGGACTCCGTCCTCGCCATGGAGACCTACGACACCGCCCCCTGGAACAGCGCCTCCGACGGCTTCCGCAACCACCTGGAGGGCTGGCGCGGGGTGAACCTCCACAACCGCGTCCACGTCTGGGTCGGCGGCCAGATGGCCACCGGCGTCTCCCCCAACGACCCCGTCTTCTGGCTGCACCACGCCTTCGTCGACAAGCTGTGGGCCGACTGGCAGGCCCGCCACCCCCGCTCGGCGTACCTGCCGGCCGCGGGCACCCGGAACGTCGTGGACCTCCACGACACCATGCGCCCGTGGAACGACGTGACCCCCGCGGACATGCTGGACCACACGCCCCACTACACCTTCGACACGGCGGCCTGACGGGCTCCGGACCTTCCCCGCCCCGGGCCGCCCCCGCGGTGTCCCGGGGCGGGGAGCGAGGCATTTGCCGACATCAACGGATGATCTAGGTGAAAAGGAGGAATCGGGAACGTGCGCGCCGGGTACCCGGGCCTTCGCAGGCCGGGAGGCGCACACGGTCCGTGTCGCGCGCCGTCCACCGGGCCGTACCCGAGGGAACGAGGAGGACGCTTGACCCGGCAAGAGTCGACGCAGGCCCCGCGCCGGCAGCAGGAGGAACCGGGCCCCAACCGGTGGAAGGCGCTCGGCGTCTGCCTCGTGGCGGGCTTCATGACCCTCCTCGACGTGTCGATCGTGAACGTCGCGCTGCCCTCCATCCGCTCCGGGCTCGACACCCCGGAGTCGGACCTCCAGTGGGTGCTCTCCGGGTACGCGCTCGCCTTCGGCCTCTCCCTCATCCCGGGCGGCCGGCTCGGCGACGCGCGCGGCCGGCGCAGCGTCTTCATCGTCGGCCTCGCGCTCTTCACGCTCGCCTCGGCCTCCTGCGGAGCGGCGCAGACGAGCCTCTGGCTGGTGATCTCGCGGCTGGTGCAGGGAGTGGCCGGAGGCCTCGTCTCACCGCAGATCTCCGCGCTCATCCAGCAGATGTTCCAGGGGTCCGAGCGCGGCAGGGCCTTCGGGATGTTCGGCACCGTCGTCGGCATCTCCACCGCCGTCGGCCCCCTGCTCGGCGGCCTGCTGATCCAGGTGGCGGGAGCCGAGGAGGGCTGGCGCTGGGTCTTCTACGTCAACCTCCCGATCGGGATCGTGTGCCTGTTCCTCGCCCGGCGGCTGCTGCCCGACACGCCGGACGCCAAGCCGGTGCGGCTCGGCCGCCTCGACCCGGTCGGCGTGGTGCTCCTCGGCGCCGCCGTCCTCGCCCTGCTGCTGCCCTTCGTCCAGTCCCAGCAGTGGTCCGGGAACGGGAAGTACCTGCTCGTCCTCGTCGCCGCCGCCCTGCTCGCGGCCTTCGTGGGATGGGAGCGCCGCTGCGCGCGGTCGGGCAGCGAGCCCCTCATCGACCTGGAGCTCTTCCGCGTCCGGTCCTACTGGCTCGGCTCGCTGCTGATCCTGCTCTACTTCGCGGGCTTCACCTCGATCTTCTTCGTCAGCACGCTCTACCTGCAGAGCGGACTGCACTACACCGCGCTCCAGGCCGGGCTCGCCCTCACCCCCTTCGCCCTGGGGTCGGCGGTCGCGGCCGGGATCGGCGGCCGGTTCGTGGACCGCCTCGGCCGGCCGCTCGTGGTCCTCGGCCTGGTGATGGTGGCGGTCGGCCTCGCCGGGACGGCCTTCGCGGTGCACCAGGTGCCCGGCCGGGGCGCGGGCTGGGCGATGCTCGCCCCGCTGCTCCTGGCGGGGCTCGGCAGCGGCCTGGTGATCTCCCCGAACCAGACCCTCACCCTCTCCGAGGTGCCGGTGCGCCGCGCGGGCAGCGCCGGAGGCACCCTGCAGACCGGCCAGCGGGTCGGCTCGGCGGTCGGCATCGCCGCGGTCGGCTCGGTCTTCTTCGACCAGGTAGCCCAGGACGGCTGGGCCACCGCCTACGACCACGGCCTCCTCGTCTCGATCGCCTTCGTCGGGGCCGCCCTCGCCGCGGCCGTCGCCGACGTGGTGGCGGGCCGCCGCGCCGCCCGTCGCTGACCCCCGCGCGCCGGTACGCACGACCCCGTGCGTACTGGCGCCGTCACGGGGTGCGGAAGCCGCGGAAGGTCACGTGCTTCCGGCTGGTGAAGCCGAGCCGTTCGTAGAGCGCGATCGCCGCCGTGTTCTTCTCGGCCACGTGCAGGAAGGGACGCTCGTGCCGCTCCAGGACGCGGGCGACGAGCGCGCCCAGGAGGCGGGCGGCGTGCCCCTGCCCGCGTGCCTCGGGGTCCGTGCAGACCGCGCTGAGCTCGGTCCAGCCCGGGGGCCGGAGCCTCTCGCCCGCCATGGCCACCAGCCTGCCGCCCGCGCGGATCCCGAGGTAGGTGCCGAGTTCGCGGGTGCGCGGCCGGAACGGTCCCGGCTGCGTGCGCGCGGTCAGGTCGAGCATCTCGGGCACGTCGGCCGCGCCGAGTTCGACCACTTCGGTGCCGGCCGCGGCACGGGCCGCCCCGGGACCGGCACCGGCGGGCCAGACCATCTGCCGGCCTTCGAGGACGAAGACCGGCTCCCAGTCCGGCGGTGGGATCGCCGTGCAGCTGAACATGTCGGCGAAGGCGTTCCGGCCGAGGAGCAGGGCGAGGTCGGCCCAGTCCGCCGGGTCCGCGTCGGCGGGTACCGCCGAGAAGGTCGCGACCTCCGGCAGATAGGTGGCGGCGCGGCCGCGCCGGCGCCCCAGGTCCGCGTGGTGGCCGCGCAGCGACTCGCCCACCGGGTTGTCGAGCACCGGGGCGTCGTCGTACCCGCCGTTCGTCATCGTGTGCCGCCTTTCCTCGGGACCGTCACTGTTCCACAGGGGCCGACAGACGACGTCCACGGGCCCGGCCCGCGCGAGGGGACTCCTCAGGGCCGTCCGGAGAGGGCCCGGGCCAGGTACGGCGCGGTGCGGCTGTCCGCCGCCCGTGCCACCCGGTCCGGGGGACCCGCGGCCACGATCCGCCCGCCCTGGTCGCCGCCGCCCGGGCCGAGGTCGACGACCCAGTCCGCGGTGGCGACGACGTCCATGTCGTGCTCGACCACGATCACCGAGTGCCCGGCGTCCACGAGGCCGTGCAGCTGGCGCATCAGGACCTCGACGTCCGCCGGGTGCAGACCGGTCGTCGGCTCGTCGAGCACGTACAGGGTGGGGGAGCGGTGCGGCCGCTGGAGCTCGGAGGCGAGCTTGATGCGCTGCGCCTCGCCACCGGAGAGCTCGGTGGCCGGCTGCCCGAGCCGCAGGTAGCCGAGGCCCACGTCGAGGAGGGTCCGCAGGCTGCGGGCGGCGGCCGGGATGTCGTCGAAGAAGGCGGCGGCGGACTCGACGGTCAGGTCGAGGACCTCCGCGACGGTGAGGCCGCGCAGCCGCACCTGGAGGGTCTCGGGGTTGTAGCGGGCGCCCCGGCAGTCGGGGCAGGGCGCGTACGTACTGGGCAGGAAGAGGAGCTCCACCGAGACGAAGCCCTCGCCCTGGCAGGTCTCGCAGCGGCCGCCGGGCACGTTGAAGGAGAAGCGGCCCGCCTTGTAGCCGCGTGCCTTCGCCTCCTCGGTCTCCGTGAAGAGCTTGCGCACGACGTCGAACAGTCCCGTGTACGTGGCGAGGTTGGAGCGCGGGGTGCGGCCGATCGGACGCTGGTCCACCGACACCAGGCGGCCCACGCCCTCCACTTCCTCGGTCAGCGCGTCGACGAGGGTGGACTTTCCGGAGCCCGAGACGCCGGTGACCGCGGTGAGGACGCCGACCGGGAAGGCGGCGTCCACCGCCCGCAGGTTGTGCCGGGTGACCGGCCCCGGGCGCAGCCAGCCCGCCGGTTCCCGTACCGTCCGCGCGGGCGCGGCAGTCCGGTCGAAGAGGAACCGCCGCGTCGCGGACGCCTCGACGCCGGCCAGTTCCTCCGGCGGACCGCTGTGCAGCACCCGCCCGCCGTGCACTCCGGCGCGCGGGCCGACGTCCACGAGCCAGTCGGCGTGGCGTACGACGTCGAGGTGGTGCTCGACGACGAAGACCGAGTTCCCGGCGGCCTTGAGCCGGTCGAGGACCACGAGCAGGGCCTCGGTGTCGGCCGGGTGCAGCCCGGCGGAGGGTTCGTCGAGGACGTACACCACGCCGAAGAGGCCCGAGCGCAGCTGCGTGGCGAGCCGCAGCCGCTGGAGCTCGCCGTTGGACAGGGTGGGAGTGGCGCGGTCCAGGCTGAGGTAGCCGAGGCCGAGTTCGGTGACCGTGCCGATCCGGGCGACGAGGTCCTCAGTGAGGACGCGCGCGGTCTCCGAGGCGCCCTCCGTCGCCGCCGCCGTCGACAGGAGGCCGGACAGGGCCGTGAGCGGCAGCGCGGCGAGCTCGGCGACGTTCCGGCCGGCGAAGGTGACCGCGAGCGCCTCGGGCCGCAGCCGGCCGCCGCCGCACGTCGGACAGGGCGCGCTGGTGAGGAACCGCTCCGCCTTCGCCCGCAGGGACGGGCTCTTCGAGTCGGAGAAGGTGCGCAGGACGTAGCGGCGCGCGCTCGTGTACGTTCCCTGGTACGGGCGTTGGATCCGGTCCGCCTCCCGCACCGGGTGCACGGTGACGACCGGCTGCTCGTCCGTGAAGAGGATCCACTCCCGGTCCTTCGCGTCGAGCTCCCGCCACGGCCGGTCGACGTCGTGGCCGAGGGCGTCGAGCACGTCCCGCAGGTTCTTCCCCTGCCAGGCGCCCGGCCAGGCGGCGATCGCCCCCTGGCGGATCGACAGGCCGGGGTCGGGGACGAGGAGCTCCTCGCTGGTGTCGTGGACCAGCCCGAGACCGTGACACGAAGGGCACGCGCCCGCCGCCGTGTTGGGGGAGAAGGCGTCGGAGTCGAGCCGCTCGGCCCCCTCCGGATAGCGGCCGGCCCGGGAGAACAGCATCCGCAGGGAGTTGGAGAGGGTGGTCACCGTACCGACGGAGGACCGGGCGTTCGGCGAGGACCGGCGCTGCTCCAGGGAGACCGCCGGCGGCAGCCCGGTGATCTCGCCGACCGCGGGTGCCCCCACCTGGTGGATCAGCCGCCGCGCGTACGGGGCCACCGACTCGAAGTAGCGGCGCTGCGCCTCGGCGTAGATCGTCCCGAAGGCAAGCGACGACTTGCCGGAGCCGGAGACCCCGGTGAACACGACGAGCGCGTCGCGCGGGATGTCGACGTCGACCCCGTCGAGGTTGTGCTCGCGGGCGCCCCGGACGCGGACGTAGGGATCGTGGGAGGGGTCCTGCATGCGTGGGTTCACTTCTGTCCTGGTCGGGACTGGAGGGGGTTCGACCGTGACGGTGGTTGCGGTCTGCTGGTCAGGTGGAGAGGTGTCCAGTTTGTCAGGTGTTCCGCGGGGTCAGCCGGCCGCGCGGGATGCGTAGGCGCGGATGTCGGCGTCGGGGTCCGCGGCAGCCGTGGCGAGGGCGGCGCGTGCTTCCGGGTCGGCGCTGTGGCGGAGGAGGGACAGCACCGCGGCCTTGCGGACATCCGCGTTCGGGTCGGCCAAGGTCTTGGCGAGGGCGGGGACCGCCTCGGCGGACAGGGCTGACCGCAGGGCGGTCGCGGCGCCGGCTCGGACCTGCCAGGCGGGGTCGGCGAGCGCCGCGGCGGCCCGCGCCGCGTACCCGGGCGGGCAGCCCGTGGCGGCCAGCGCGGCCAGGGCGGCGCCCCGGACCAGCGGGTCGGCGTCGTCGAGGAGCGGGTCGAGGGGGGCCGGGGCCGGGGCCCGCACGGCCGCGAGGCCGCGGGCCAGCGCGACCCGGACCTCACGGGCCGGGTCGGCCGTCGCCACCGCCAGTTCCGGCACCGCGTCCACCGAGACGAGGGCACGGACGGCGGTGGTGCGGACCTCGATGTCGGTGTCGGCGAGCGCGGCGGCGTACACCCCGGCGTCGCCCAGCCGTAGCGCCCGCAGCACGTCGAGCGCGGCGGCGCGGACGACGGGGTCGGCGACATCCAGTGCCGTCCGCAACGCGGCCCCCAGCTCCGGCTCGGCGGGAAGCACTTCGACGAGCTCGCGCAGCGCGGCCGCGGCGGCGGCCCGGACGCGTGGCACGGCGTCCCGCAGGCACGCGGCGAGCGCGGGGCCGACACCGGCGGGCATGGTCTCGCTGAGCGCGGCCACGGCCGCCGCCCGCACCCCGGGATCGACATCGGCCAGGTAGGGGCGGAGCGCGTCCAGGTCGGGGGACTCCTCGGCGAGGGCGAGGAGGCGGAGCAGGGCCGGGCTGGGCGCGGAAACCTCCGGGACCGGGGCCGGGGCGGGTTCCGCCGCGGGTGCGGCCGGGCGGGCGGCGGGGGCGGCGTCCCGAGGACCGGCCGTTGCCACCGGCACCAGCGCGACCTCGCCCAGACGGCGCTCTGGTCCCGGCGTCGGCGCGAACTCCGGCACCGGGACCGTGTACGGCTCTACGGGCCGGGCGGTGAACTCCATCGTCCCGGAAGGCGACTTGCGCAGGTCGAGATGGTGCAGCCAGCCCGCGTCGTCGCGCTCCGGGTGGTCCATCCGCTCGTGGTACAGGCCCCACCGGGACTCGGTTCGGGCCAGCGAGGCCCGGGCGGCCATCTCCGCGCAGTCCCGGATGAAGGTGACCTCCGCGCACCGCATCAGCTCGTGCGGCGTGCGCGCGCCCATTCCGGCGATCTCCTGCGACATGCGGGTGAACGCCTCCACGGCGAGGGACAGCTTCGCCCCCGACTTCGGCGGCGCCACGTAGTCGTTGACGAACCGCCTCAGCTTGTACTCCACCTGTGGCTGTGGCGGCCCGTCGGGATTGCGCAGCGGCCGGTAGACGAGCTCGTGGGCGGCGGCCAACTGGTCCGGGGGCAGCTCGCCCTCGTACGCCCGGTACTGTGCGGCGTCCTCACCGGCCAGGTCACCGAAGACGAACGCGCCGATCATGTAGTTGTGCGGCACGCAGGCGAGGTCGCCGGCCGCGTACAGCCGGGGCACGGTGGTGCGGGCGTGCGCGTCCACCCGTACGCCGGAGGCGGAGTGTCCTCCGCACAGTCCGATCTCCGAGATGTGCATCTCGACGTCGTGGGTGCGGTAGTCGTGGCCGCGGTTCGCGTGGAAGGTGCCGCGGGTGGGCCGCTCCGTGGAGTGGAGGATCGTCTCGACGGCTCCGATGGTCTCCTCGGGCAGGTGGCTCAGCTTCAGGTACACCGGGCCCCGGTCGGAGGCGAGTTCCTCCGCGAACTCCGCCATCATCTGCCCGGACCAGTAGTCCGACTCCACGAACCGCTCTCCGTGCCGGTTGACCTGGTAGCCACCGAAGGGGTTGGCGACGTAGGCGCAGGCCGGCCCGTTGTAGTCCTTGATCAGCGGGTTGATCTGGAAGCACTCGATGCCGGTGAGCGCGGCCCCCGCGTGGTACGCCATGGCGTAGCCGTCGCCCGCGTTCGTCGGGTTCTCGTACGTCCCGTACAGGTAGCCGGAGGCGGGCAGGCCGAGCCGGCCGCAGGCCCCGGTGGCCAGGATCACGGCGCCCGCCCGGACGGTGACGAAAGCCCCGGTGCGGGTGTCGAACCCGGCCGCGCCGATGGCCCGGCCGTCGTCCGGGTGGGTGAGCACCCTGACCGGCATGACCCGGTTCTCGATGCGGATCCGCTCCCGCATCTCGCGCCGCCGCAGCTGCCGGTAGAGGACCTTCTTGACGTCCTTCCCCTCCGGCATGGGCAGGACGTAGGACCCGGACCGGTGCACCTGGCGGACCGCGTACTCGCCGTGCTCGTCCTTCTCGAACTTCACCCCGTACGACTCCAGGCGCTGGACCATCGCGAAGCCGCGGGTCGCGGTCTGACGCACGGTGGACTGGTCGACGACGCCGTCGTTGGCGCGGGTGATCTCGGCGACGTAGTCGTCGGGTTCGGCCCGGCCCGGAATGATCGCGTTGTTGACCCCGTCCATGCCCATGGCGAGTGCGCCGGAGTGCCGTACGTGCGC
Organism: Streptomyces sp. NPDC006197; assembly: GCF_040613865.1. Classification (NCBI taxonomy): domain Bacteria; kingdom Bacillati; phylum Actinomycetota; class Actinomycetes; order Kitasatosporales; family Streptomycetaceae; genus Streptomyces; species Streptomyces sp. NPDC006197. The sequence goes on from NZ_JBEXSZ010000086.1 coordinate 20,340, forward strand.
CTTTTCCAGCAGCAGGACCTGTGCCCCGCGTCCGGCCGCGGTCAGTGCGGCCATGGTGCCGGCGGTTCCGCCGCCGATGACGAGGACGTCACAGGACAGCTCGGTCGCGTCGGCGAGGGCGGGAACGGGCAGGGGAGTGTCCACCAGGGTCTCCACGGGAAGGGCCTTTCAGAGGGATTCGAGGATGCGGCGGCGCAGCTCGGCGGTCGCGGGGGCGTGCTGGGCGTCGCGCAGGCGCGGGTGCGGGACGTCCAGCACCCGGCCGGAGCCCAGCAGCGCGACCCGGTCGCCGAGGTGGAGGGCCTCGTCCACGTCATGGGTGACGAAGACGACGGTCGCGCCCGTGCCCCGCAGGATCTCCACCAGCAGGTCCTGCATCTCGGCGCGGGTGTGCGCGTCGAGCGCGCCGAAGGGTTCGTCCATCAGGACCGCGCGGGGCCGGCCGGCCAGCGCGCGGGCCAGCTGCACGCGTTGCCGCTGACCGCCGGACAGCTGGTGCGGCAGCTTGTGGGCGTGCCCGGCCAGACCGACCCGGTCCAGCCACTCGGCCGCGGTGCGCCGCCGCTCGGCCCGGGGGACCCGGCGGATCGCCAGCGGCAGTTCCACGTTGGCGCGGACAGTGCGCCAGGGCAGGAGGGCGTCGTGCTGGAAGACCAGCGCCCGGTCGGCGACGGGCCGCGTGACCGGTTCACCGTCCTGGGTGACCTGCCCCTCCAGCGGGGGCAGCAGGCCGGCGAGGGTGCGCAGCAGGGTGGACTTCCCGCAGCCGGACGGCCCGACCACGGCCAGCAGCTCCCCCGGTGCGATGCGCAGCGTGACGGTGCCCGGCAGAGCGGCGCCGTCCGGGTGGCCGAGCCGTACGTCCTGCAGGGCGAGGGCGGCCCCGGCCGGTGAAGGGGCGGTGGGCAGGGTCGCGGTACTCAGGGGACCGGCTCCTTCCGGGGAACGGCGGTGACCGCCGAGGTGGGCGCGGTGGCGTGTTCGGAACCGGTCCGCGCGGGGGCGCGGCCGGCCCTGGGGAACGCCGGACGCTTCGCCCCGGCGGCTCCCCGTCCGGCCGGGCGGGGCAGCCAGGCGGTGGCGCGGCGGCCCAGCAGCTCCACCGCTGTCGAGGTGAGCCACCCCAGGGCTCCGATGGTGGCCATGCCGACGAAGACGCCCCGGTAGTCGACGATCGTGTAGTCCTGCCAGGTGCGGTAGCCCACTCCGTACTCGCCGGAGATCATCTCCGCGGAGATCACGCAGATCCACGAGACGCCGATGCCCACCGAGAGGCCGCCGAAGATGCCCGGCAGGGCGCCGGGCAGCACCACCGAGAACAGCACCCGCAGCCGGCCGCCGCCCATGGTGAGCACGGCCTCTTCCCAGGCCGGGGTGAGGGCTCGGACCGCGTGCCGGGTCGACACCACCACGGGGAAGAAGGCGGCGGTGAACGTGATGAACACGATGCCCTGCTCGTTGGTGGGCAGGAGCAGGATGGCGACCGGGACCAGGGCGATGGCCGGCACCGGACGCACCACCTCCACCAGCGGGCCCAGCAGGTCGGCGGCCCACCGGGACCGGGCGATCGCGGTACCGACGGCCACCCCCGACACCGCGGCCAGCACGAAGCCGACCGCGATCCGGCGGAGGCTGTGGCCGAGGTCCTGCCAGTACGGGCCGGTGCCGAGGCGGTCGGCGAAGGCGGAGGCCACCTCGTCCACCGTCGGGAACTGCTCGAACCGCAGCCACAGGTCGACGTCCAGCGTGGTCAGCAGCTGCCAGAGCCCGAGGGCCGCGGCCAGCGAGGCGGAGCGGATCAGCCAACGGCCCGTCCTCATGACGCGAGCCCCACGGCTTCCGCGTACCGGATGATCCGTGCCCCGGCATGACCGTCGACGTACCTTTCGGCACTGGCAGGCGTGACGAAGGCGCGCAGCTCGGCGCCGTCCGCCACCCACACCGCCCTGTCGGCGAACCACAGGGTGCCGGTCAACGCGTCCGGCACGTACGCGGCCCGCACGTCCGCGCCCTTGGCGGCCTTCAGCAGCTCCCTGGGACTGTCGAAGGTGCGGGTGGTGGTCCGGCCCTTCAGCCACAGCTCGGGCTTGGCGGCGCTCGCCTTCGGGTACCCGGTGGCCTGAAGGGCCCGCTTCAGCGGCGCCGGGTCGACGAAGGCGTCCACGTCGACGTCATCCACCAGCCCGGCGGCCTTCAGCACCGGCACGTCCTCCTTCAGTGCGGCGATCAGCTCCGGGCGCAGGGCCGGGTCGAAGGTGGCGATGCCGTTCGCGCCGTTGTAGAGGTAGACCACTTCGGCGGGCAGCCCGGTCTCCTTCGCCACCGACTCGGCGGCAGCCACCGGCTTCGCCCGCAGGTGGTCGGTCGCCCGCCTCTGCGCCTTCAGGAAGTCGTCGAGCACACCCGGCCGTTCGGCGGCGAACTTCTGCCGCACGGTCACTCCGTGGAAGGTCGGCAGGTTCAGCTCGGCCCCGTCGTACAAGGCCTTCGCCCGGCCCTCGAAGGCCAGTTGGCCGGGCCAGGCCACGAACTGCGACAGGGCGTCCGCGCTGCCCGCCTGCAGGGCGGAAGCGCCCACGCTGGGTTGCTGGTTGAGCTTCTGGATGCCCTTGTCGGGGTCGATTCCCGCGCGCTGCAGGGCCCGTACGAGCGTTCCGTCGGCGGCGGAGCCCACGCTGGTGGACACCTTCTTGCCGCGCAGGTCGGCCAGCGACTCCAGCGTGGAGTCCGGCGCGGTCACCACGGTGTTGAGGCCGCCGCGCAGGTTGTAGCCGGTGACCGAGACGAGCCGGGTCGGCTGCTTCAGTTCCTTGCCCCGAGCGGCGTTGAGCAGCAGCGGGAAGTCGCCCATCGAACCGATGTCGACCTTTCCCGCGGCCATCTGAGCGGTGATGGGGGCGCCGGTCGCGTAATCCTGCCAGACGACCCTGTACGTCACGCCCTCCTTCTCGCCGCGCGCCGCCAGCTCCTCCTCGAAGTAGCCGAGGGAGCGCAGCAGGGTGCCGGCGGTGACGGTGTTGATGGTCTTGGACTGGTAGCCGACGGTCACCGTGACCGTCTTCGACGCTCCGCCCGCCTCGCCGTCGCCGCCGCAGGCGGTGGCCAAGGGGAGGAGCAGGGCGATGGGTACGGCGGGGGAGATGGTTCTGCGACGCATGGGACGGGGGCCTTTCACCGGAGCAGGTAGGGCATGTTGACGGTCACCGCGCCGGTGGGGCAGCGCGCGGCGCACGGGCCGCAGTACCAGCACTCGTCCACGTGCATGTACGCCTTGCCGTTGTCCTCGCGGATCGCGAGCGAGTCGAGCGGACACATGTCGACGCAGAGCGTGCAGCCGTCGATGCACTTGGACTCGTCGATGGTCACGGGCACGTCGGCGCGCTGAGGAACAAGAGGCATGGCTGGCTCCAAGGGCCCGGAGGGCGGGGAACGGAGGAGGAGGAAGGAAAGGAGGAAGGGAACGAGGAAGCGAATGAGGAAGCGAATGAGGGAAGCGCTCAGGCGCTCAGAGGGAGCGGCGCAGCACACCGCTCATGGTGATGCGGTCGCCGCGGAACCGGATGAACTCCAGGTCCACCGGCCGCCCGTCGGGCAGACAGGTCAGCCGTTCGAGCATCAGTAGGGCGGCCCCGCGCGGGGCCTGGAGCACCGCGGCGGAGTGTGCGTCGGCGTTGACCGCCTCGAGTGTGATCTCGGCATGGCCCAGTGGGCCGCCGGACAGGGACTCCAGGAGCCGGAACACGTCCGTGTTCTCGAGGTCGCAGCCGAGCAGCTCACCGCCCACGTCCATGGGCAGGTAGGACGAGTCGAGGGACAGCGGCAGGCCGTTGAGGCGACGCAGCCGCTCGATACAGAGCACATCGGTGTGCTCCGGCAGGCCCAGCCGGTGTGCCACCGGGCCCGGGGCGGTCACCGGCCCGACGGTACGGACCTCGTTCGTGACCCGGCCGTGCTCGTGCAGGGTCTCGGCCAGTCCCTGGAGGCGGTCCAGGCCGTGCGGGTACTTCTCGCAGACCACCACGGTGCCGACGCCCGGCTGCCGGTCGATGAGCTGCTCGCCGCGCAGCAGGTCCAGGGCCTGCCGGACGGTGTTGCGGCTGGTCCGGTAGTCGGTGGCGATCATGTCCTCCAGCGGCAGGATCCCACCGGGGAAGCCGCCCGCCAGGATCTGGTGGCGCAGCAGGTCGGCGAGCTGCCGGGCCTGGTCCGCACGCAGCCGACGGCGGCGCGCGGCGGCGACCGGGAGGGCGGCGGGGGCGGGTTCGGATGGCATGGCAGGAACGTAGCGGGCCGGCGGTCCCCACGGTGTTGCCGCAGTGTTGCGCCACCTGATGGACCGTGTTTACCGGCTCTGACCTGCGGTTTCGGAGAAAGGGGAGGGAGAAACGCCACCGGGCCGCCCACCACGTGGACGGCCCGGCGCCCACGATGCGAACAAGCGAGGGACAGGCGTGCGGGTCAGAGTCGTGTCGGTCGGTTCGTGGTCAGCAAACGGTCGGCCTCCGACCGGGCTGTCTCCCCCTGACGCCCGTCTTCGGGCACCCGTCCGCCTCCCGTGGAGCCGGGGAAGGGATCCGCGTCGAGCGCCCGCAGCAGGGCCCGGGCGACCGCGTCGTTCTGGCGGAAGGCGGGAGCGTCGGTGCGGGGGCGGGCGAAGGCGGCCACGGCACGGCTGTCGGTGGGGGCGCCGAGGGCGAGCCGGCGGGGATGGGGGCCGCCGAGCCCCGGGTCGATGACGCGGGCGTCCGCGGGGGCGACGGTGAACCGGCCGGAGCGGTGGGTGTGGTCCGGATCGGTGACGACCTCCTCGGCGAGCCCGCCCGCGCGGTGCAGATGCCGCAGCAGCGGATCCTCCGTGCGGTCGAGTTCCGGGCCGGGCAGGTACGCCTCGACCAGTGCTGTGGCGCGGACCGAGTGGCCGGGCACCGTGGGGCTCGTCGCGGAGAACGTGCCCGTGGTCTCGTCGGTGTCCACGCGGACGTCGGCACCGAGGAATCGGACGATCCCCGCACGGGAGAGGGCGAGGAGCCGGCGCAGCCGGAGGCCGGGAGGACCGGAGGCGAGGAAGCTGAAGAAGCCGTGCCACCAGCCGTCGAGGCCGTCGCCGAGCGAGCGGGCCGTGAGCCGGCCCGCGGACACCAGCCGCGGCAGCTGCCCGTAGACCGAGAGCAGGGCGAGGAACGCCCCGAGGTCGGCGCTGAACCCGGCGTCCTCGCGGCGGGCGACGTCCTGGGCGATGTGGTCGCGCAGATGGGCCTGGAAGGCGTCCGTCGTGGGAAAGTCAAGGCCGTCCAGGGGACGGTCCAGGGCCTCGAAGTCCAGGCGGTCCGCCGGGTCGGGGACCGCGGTGGCGACCAGGTCCGTCATCGCGTCGGAATACCAGTCGAGGCGGTCGTACGCGGTCAGGAACTCGTCCCAGGGCACGGCCGTCCGCTCCGGGTGGGCGTGGAACAGCTCGTGGTAGTGGCCGAAGCCGATCTCCTTGGCCATCAGCGGCCACACGTCGCGGCGCAGGTCCAGCGGACGCTCTTCGGCGCAAAGGGCGTCGATCGCCTCGGGGCCGAAGTACCGGGGCAGCGAAGCCCGGGGGCCTTGGAGCCGGTAGCCGGTCTTGGCGTGGTAGGGCACTCCGCGTCGTGACCCGACGTGCAGGATCGGCTCGCGGCCGGAGGGGAGGTAGTGCAGCGTGCCGTCGGGCTCCGTGCGGTAGGAGCCGCCCCGGCCCTCGGTGAGCAGGACCATCACGTCGATGAAGGCGAGACCGAATCCGCGCAGGACGACGTGCTCGCCGGGCCGCAGCGCGGACAGGTCGGCGTCGGCGGAGAAGTCCGGCGGGAGGTGGAAGAGGCCGTGCCGGCGGGCGAAGGCCGCGTGGGCGCGGTGCGACGGGCCCGGAGCGGATGCCAGGTGGCCCTGGGCGAGGAGCACGAGGTCCGCGCTCAGCGGAGGGACGCGGTCCGCCAGGTGCACCTGCTGGGGGCCGTCCGGGAGACCCGTGACGGCGGTCGCGGTCGTACGGTGCCACTCGACGGTGACCGACGCCGGGAGTTCGGCCAGCACCCGCCGGAACACCCAGTCGAGGTAGGCGCCCTGAGCCCGTCGGGTGGGGAAGTCGGTCCCGGCGAGCGTGCGCAGCTCGGCCAGGACCTGCGGGTCGGCCGGTTCCGCGTACGGCGCGAAACGCGGGTTGCCCGCGTCGGCGAACTGGGCGGCCCACTCCGCCAAGGAGGGTCCCGGTCGGACGGGGCCGTCGAGGGTGGACGTCTCGTCGGTGAACATGGTGACGTCCTCGGCCATGGAGTTCATCCGCAGCAGCGGGGACTGCTCGTGCCGCCAGATCCGCCCCGGGCCGGGGGGATGCGGGTCGACGAGATGGATGTGCAGGTCCTTGCCGCCCCGCCACAGCTCGGGGGCGTTGGCGGCGATGCGTTCCAGCAGCCCGGTGGCGCGCGGTCCCGCGCCGACGACGACCAGTGCGACCGCGGGCCTCGCGCTCATCGGTCACCGCCGGGCGTGGGTCGTGTGCCGGCGGCGGCCGCCCGGCGCAACCGCAGGCGCAGGGCGGCCGGACGGGCACGCAGCCGTTCCAGCGGCGTGGGCGGAAGACTGCGCGCGGAGCCCCGCGCGTAGTACCGCTCGACGTAGTACTGGCCGACGCCGAGCACGGAGGTCACCGCGACGTACCAGAGCGTGGCGACCATCAGCAGGGGGATCACCTGGTAGGTCTGGTTGTAGACCAGCTGTACCGAGTACAGCAGGTCGTGCACGGCCAGGACGCTGACGATGCTGGTGCCCTTGAGCGTGCCGATCAGCATGTTCCCGGTGGTGGGGACGATGGAGCGCATCGCCTGCGGGATGACGATGCGGCGCAGCGTACGGAGCCTGCCCAGGCCCAGTGCCTGGGCGGCCTCGGTCTGACCCGGGTCCACGGAGAGGATGCCGCCGCGCACCACCTCGGCGGCGTACGCGGCCTCGTGCAGCGCCAGGCCGATGACGGCGGTGAGGGTGGGACCGAGCAGGTTCACCGTCTGGACGGTGAGGAACTGCGGCCCGAACGGGATGCCGAGGCCGAGCGTCGGATAGAGGGCACCGATGTTGAACCAGAACAGCAGCTGCACCAGCAGCGGCGTGGACCGGAAGATCCACACGTAACCCCAACTGAGCGTACGCAGCACCGGGTTGCCCGACAGTCGCATGACCGCGAGCGGGATGCCGAGCAGAAAGCCGAGCACCATCACCACGGCGGTCAGCCACAGCGTCAGCAGCAGTCCGTCGAGCACGGCGGCGGTGGTGAAGTACCGGCCGACCACGTCCCATTGGAACGCGTCGTTGCGAACGACGGAGTTGAGCACCATGGCGAAGAGCACCGACGCCACGGCGGCGGTCGCCCAGCGGCCGACGCGGCGGCGCGGCACGATCCGCGGCAGGTCGGCGCCGGGCGGGTCGACTGCCTTGAGGGGCTTCTGAGCAGGAGTGGTGGTGGACGTGACATCGGCGGGCGTGACCATCGTGAGGCGCTCCGGGGGAGGGGTGTGGGCGTGGGTGACCATGCCGGTGGCATCCGTACGCAGGTACGGTGCGCCGGGGCCGATGTCGTCACGCTCGCCGCGTCCCTCAACGCGGCCGGAGAGAGCCACGCGCACAGCGGGCCCGCCCTCCGTCGATCGTATGTGTGGATGGCTCGCGGATCCGTCAACCACGTATGACGAGCCTGTGAACACCGGTTCGGTATCCGGTCGGTGGTTGACGAGACACGCGATGTACTGCTCAAGTAATCGCATGGATGCCCAGCAGCGCTTGGTCTCGCGCGACCACATCGACTTCGGTCGGGTGTGGTCCGCCTCCTGTTGCGCCTGACCTGGCAGCGGGCCGTCCGACCGGCCCTTCCCTCCCTCGGTGACCCCGTCGCGGGCCGAGTCCTCCCTTCACGCGCGCTGCCGCGACTCCACTGATCCCGACGCCCGACGTCGTCACGCCGACTCACCATTGCGCCCGTCTTCCTGACGGTCCATCACCCATGCCCTGCGGCAGGACGCTTCGCCCTGCTCGCGTCCGGCAACCCTTCCGAAAGGCCCCTCTGTCATGCCCGTGGAGTTCCTCGGCATCGCCGCCACCAACGATGGATCCGAAACCACCCCGCGCTCCGGCGCCGCCTTCGACAAGGAGTACACGCTCCGGCTCGCCCGGGCGCACGAGGACCACGGCTGGGACCGGGTGCTGTTCGCCTACGGCTCCGGTTCCCCGGACCCCGCTCCGGCCGCCGCGTACGTCGCGAGCCGGACCGAGCGGCTGCAGATCCTGCTCGCTCACCGGCCCAACGTCTCCTACCCCACCTTCGCCGCCAAGACCTTCGCCACCCTCGACCAGATCAGCGAGGGCCGGCTCACCGTGCACTTCATCACCGGCGGCAACGACCACGAGCAGGGGCGTGAGGGCGACACCCTCACCAAGGACGAGCGGTACGCCCGCACACGCGAGTACATCCAGCTCATCAAGAAGATCTGGACCACTCACGAACCCTTCGACCACGAGGGCGAGCACTACCGCTTCCACGACTTCGTCAGCGACGTCTTCCCCGTCCAGCAGCCACGCCCCGGCGTCTCGTTCGGCGGATCCTCACCCGCCGCGTACGCCGCCGGAGGCGCCGAGGCCGACATCTACTGCCTGTGGGGCGAGCCCCTGGCGAAGACCGCCGAGCAGATCGAGGCCGTGAAGGCCGCCGCCCGGGCGGCCGGCCGGATCGACGTGCCGCGCATCCAGGTGGCCTTCCGCCCGATCATCGCCCCGACCGAGGAACTGGCGTGGGAGAAGGCCCATCGCACGGTCGGCGCCATCCGGGAGCGGCGCGAGACGGGGCTCGTCCGGCACCACCGCGATGGCGCCCCCGAGAACACCGGTTCGCAGCGGCTGATCGCCATCGCCGAGAAGGGGGAGCGCTACGACCGCGCCCTGTGGACCCCGACCGCCGCCGCGACCGGCGGAGCCGGCAACTCCAACGCCCTCGTCGGCACCCCCGAGACGGTCGCCCAGGCGCTCCTCGACTACTACGACCTCGGCGTCGACATCCTCTCCGCCCGCGGCTACGACCTGCTGGACGACGCGATCGACTTCGGCCGGTACGTGATCCCCCTCGTCCGCGAGGAGGTCGCCAAGCGCGACGCCGAGCGGGCGGCACGCGGCCCCAAGGCCCTCGCGGCGGTGGGCGAGTGAGCCCCGCGGCACCGCTCCCCGAGCTGACGGTCGTCCACGTCCCGGTCTCCGACCCACGGGTGGAGCCCCTGCTCCGGGAGCTCGGCGACGAGTACGCGGCTCGCTACGGCAAGGACGCCCACGCCGAGTTCGCCCGTTATCCCGACGAGGAGTTCACCGCTCCGTACGGGGGAGTCCTGCTCCTCCTCCTGGAGCGCGGCCAGGCCGTCGCGGGCGGCGCCTTCCGCCGGTACGACACGACCACGGCCGAGCTGAAGAGGATCTGGACGCACTCCGCCCACCGCCGCCGCGGCCTCGCCCGGCGGGTCGTGGCCGAGCTGGAGCGGGAAGCGGCCCTGCGCGGCTACCGGCGGATCCACCTCACCACCGGCCCGCGCCAGCCGGAGGCCCGCGGCCTGTACCTGGCCACCGGCTACACCCCGCTGTTCGACACCGAAGCCGACCCGGAGTCCATCGGACCGCTCCCGTTCGAGAAGCACCTTCCCGCCTCAGCACGTACAGGAAAGGCCGTCGACCTGTGAGAACCGCGACCAGAGGCCGTCTCCGCAGCGCGGCCGCCCTCGCACTGCTGCCGCTCCTGGCCCTGACCGCCTGCGGCTCCGGCGGCACCGACGGCACGGCGACGGTGGGAGCCCAGGCACCCGCCGCACCGGCCGGCGACCCGATCGCCGGCGTACGGAAGGTGGACGCCGTCGCCGCCCTGCTGCCCGCGGACGTCCGTGAGGCGGGGACGCTGAGGGTCGGCAGCTCGATCGGATTCCCGCCCGGTGCGTACTACCCCAACGGCACGGACAAGGCACCCGCCGGCCAGGACATCGACCTCGCCGACGCGGTGGCGAAGGTCCTCGGCGTGAAGCTGGAGCGCCAGGACGCCTCCTTCGAGACCATCCTGCCGGCCCTCGGCAGCGGCAAGTACGACGTCGGCACCGGCAACTTCGGCGTGACCACCGAGCGCCTGAAGACGATCGACTTCGTCACGTACATCAACGACGGCCAGGGATTCGCCGTGAAGAAGGGCAATACGACGCTCGGCGACAGGGTCACCGACCTCACCCGGCTGTGCGGGCTGACGATCGGCACAGGCGCCGGCACGACCTTCGAGGCCACCCTCACCGCGCGCAAGGGGGTCTGCGCCGAGGCCGGCAAGAAGCCCTACGAGGTGAAGGTCTACTCGGAGAACGCGGCCACCCTCACCGCGCTCCAGCAGGGCCGCGTCGACGTCGTGATGTCGACCATCAACGGCCTGCGCTACCAGGCGGCCCAGCCCGCCGCCCAGACCGTCTTCCTCGGCGAGTACCACCGGCTCGACGTCGGCTTCGCCTTCAAGAAGGGCTCCCCTCTCACCACGGCCTTCCAGGCCGCGGTCGACCAGCTGATCAAGGACGGCACCTACGCCCGGATCCTGAAGAAGTGGGGAACCACCGCCTCCGCGATCGACACGTCGAAGATCAACCCGCCCGAGCACAGGTGACCCATGAGCAGCGACACCATCGTCGAACCGGCCGCGAGAGCGGCCGAAGCCCCGGCCACCACCCTCAAGGTCGTGCCCGCCCGCCACTACGCCCGCTGGGTCGCGGCCGCTGCCGTGATCGTGCTGCTCACCCAGTTCGCGCACGGCCTGGCCACCAATCCCGTCTGGGAATGGCACGTCTTCCGCGATTACGTCCTGTCCGAGACCATCGTCCAGGCCGTCTGGGTGACCCTCCAGCTCACCGCCTACGCCACCGTCCTGGGATTCCTGCTGGGCACCGTCCTGGCCTTCATGCGGCTGTCGCACAGCCCGGTGCTCAGGACCGTCGCCCGGGGATACGTCTGGATCTTCCGGTCCATCCCGATGATCGTCCAGCTGGTGTTCTGGTTCAACCTCAGCGCGCTGTACGACGAGTTGGGTATCGGCATCCCCTTCGGGCCGGTGTTCTGGTCCGTCGACAGCAACACCCTCATCGGTACGATCGGTGCCGCGATCATCGGTCTGACGCTGCACCAGGCGGCTTACGCGGCCGAGATCGTCCGCGGCGGCGTCCTCGCGGTCGACCACGGACAGCTCGAAGCCGCAGCGGCACTCGGCATCCCCCGGCTGCGGCAGATCCGCCGCGTCGTGCTGCCGCAGGCCATGCGCGCCATCCTGCCCACCGCCGGCAACGAGATCATCGGCCTCCTCAAGGGCACCTCGGTGGTCTACGTGATGTCCATCGGCGAGCTGTTCTACCAGGTGCAGGTCGTCTACGGCCGCAACGGCCGGGTGATCCCGCTGCTGCTGGTCGCCACCGCCTGGTACGTCGTCCTGACCACCCTGCTCTCGGTCGCCCAGTACTACGTGGAGCGCCGCTACGCCCGGGGCACCGACCGCACCCCGCCGCCCCGTCCGCTCCAGCGCGCCCGGAGCCTCGTCCGCACCCTGACCAGGGGAGAGAACCGATGAACACCGACGTGATGGTGGACGTCCGCGCCGTCCACAAGAGCTTCGGTCCGCTGGAGGTGCTGCGCGGCGTCGACCTCCGGGTCCGCGCCGGCGAGGTCACCGTGATCCTCGGCCCGTCCGGCTCCGGCAAGTCCACCCTGCTGCGCACCATCAACCACCTGGAGAAGGTCGACCGGGGCTGGATCAGCGTCGACGGCGAGCTCATCGGCTACCGCCGCCACGGCGACAGGCTGCACGAGCTGAAGGAGAAGGACGTCCTCAGACAGCGCACCCACATCGGGTTCGTCTTCCAGAACTTCAACCTCTTTCCGCACCTGACCGTGCTGGACAACCTGGTCGAGGCCCCCGTCTCCGCACTGCGCCGCCCGCGCAGGGAGGCGGAGGAGACCGCCCGCCGGCTCCTCGCGCGGGTCGGTCTCGCCGACAAGGCCGACGCCTACCCGCGGCAGCTCTCCGGCGGCCAGCAGCAGCGCGTGGCCATCGCCCGCGCACTCGCCCTGGAACCGAAGGTGCTGCTCTTCGACGAGCCCACCTCGGCACTCGACCCGGAACTCGTCGGCGAGGTCCTCGACGTCATCAAGGACCTCGCCCGCACCGGCACCACCATGATCGTCGTCACCCACGAGATCGGCTTCGCCCGCGAGGTCGCCGACACGGTCGTGTTCATGGACGACGGAGTCGTCGTGGAACAGGGCCCGCCGGCGGCCGTCCTGGACGCCCCGCGACACGCACGCACCCGCGCCTTCCTCTCCAAAGTCCTCTGACCGGCAACCACCGACGCACCACCACGCAACGCAAGGAGAACCACCGTGCCCACCACCCTCGCCCGCCGCACCGTCGCCGCCGTGCTCGGACTCGCCTCGGCTCTGGTACTCGCCGCCTGCGCCAACCCCTCCGACGGCGGTACGACCGAGATCGCGGCCGCGAAGGGCGGCACGACGAAGATCAACCTCAGCCCGGACCAGAACCGCGTGACCACCGCCAAGGTCGACTCCATCGCCGCCCAGGTACCGGCGGAGATCCGCAAACGCGGCACCCTGGAGATCGTCGACTCCTCCGGCTCCGCCGCACCGCTCACCTTCCGCGCCACCGACAACAAGACCGTGATCGGTGTCGAGACCGACATCGCCCACCTGGTCGCCGACGTCCTGGGCCTCAAGCCGGACATCAACACCGTCTCCTGGGAGAACATCTTCGTCGGCCTCGACAGCGGCAAGTACGACGTCGGCTTCAGCAACATCACCGTCACCGAGGAGCGCAAGGAGAAGTACGACTTCGCCACCTACCGCGAGGACAACCTCGGCTTCGAGGCGAAGAAGGGCAGTGGTCTGAAGATCACCGGACCGGCGGACGTGGCGGGCCGGACCGTCGCCGTCGGCAGCGGCACCAACCAGGAGAAGCTGCTCGTCGAGTGGAGCGAGGAGAACGAGAAGGCCGGCCGCAAGCCGGTGGACATCAAGTACTACCAGAACGACAGCGACACCTACCTCGCCCTCCAGTCCGGCCGCATCGACCTCTACCTCGGGCCCAACCCGACCGCCGCCTACCACGCCGCCACCACCGGCAAGACGGAGGTCGTCGGCACCTACTCCGGGGCCGGCGCCACCCTCCAGGGCCTCATCGCGGCCACCACGAAGAAGGACAACGGCCTGGCGAAGCCGCTCGCCGAGGCCCTCGACGAGGTCATCGAGAACGGCACGTACGCCAAGGTCCTCGACCGGTGGGGCCTCTCCGGCGAGGCCGTGACCTCGTCGCAGATCAACCCGCCCGGCCTGCCCAAGACCAACAAGTAGGCACCAGGGAGGTTTCGCATGAGGTTCCAGGTCCTCACGATCGTCGGCCACGCCCCCCACGCGCTGACCGGTGAACTCGGCTCCGTCGCCGACCGGCTGGCGGAGGTCGTGGAGACGGGCGTCGCCGCCGAGGAGCTCGGCTTCGACGCGTACGCGGTCGGTGAACGGCACGCCGGGGCGTTCCTGTCGTCCAGCCCCACGGCCCTGCTCGGCGCCCTGGCCGCCCGCACGTCCCGCATCCGGCTGCTCACCGGTGTCACCGTCCTGGCCATCGCGGACCCGGTGCGCATCGCCGAGGACTACGCCACTTTGCACCAGCTCTCCCGCGGCCGGCTCGAACTCGTCATCGGCAAGGGCGCGGAGGCGGGCCACTTCGACCTCTTCGGCCTCGACGAGGGCCTCCAGTGGGACTACCAGACCGAGAAGTACGAGTTGCTGCGCAGGCTCTGGCGCGAGGAGAAGGTCACCTGGCAGGGCAAGTTCCGCCCGGCGCTGGCGGATACGACCATCGTCCCCCGGCCCTACGAAGGCCGCCCGCCGCGCGTCTGGCACGGCTCGGCCACCAGTCTCAACTCCCCGGAACTGGCCGCCAGGCACGGCGACCCGCTGTTCAGCGCCAACGCCATCCAGCCCCGCGAGGCGTACACCCGGCTCATCGAGCACTACCGGGAACGCTTCGAGGCATACGGTCACGACCCGCGTACCGCCCACGTCGGTGCGGGATCGGGAGGACTGTTCATCGCCGACACCACCCAGGAGGCGATCTCCCGCTTCAAGGAGTACTACGAGGCCCGGGTCCGGCAGACCTACAAGCCACAGCTGGAGGGCAGGCCCGGCTACAACACACCCTTCCGCACCATCGAGGAAGCCGTCGCGAACGGGCCCCATCTCATCGGCAGTCCGCAGCAGATCATCGACAAGATCCTGGGCTTTCACCAGGCGTACCGCCACGACCTGCAGTCCGTCACCGTCGACAGCTCGGGTCTTTCGTCGCCCGAACAGATCGACCAACTGCGCCGATTCGCTGAGGAGATCGCTCCGGTCCTACGGCGCGAGGCTCCCACCACACTGTGGCGGGAACCGTAGACCCCCATCTGAAAATCCCGCCCGGCACTGAAAGGTCCGCCCACGGCCACCGTCCTGTCCGTCTCGGGAAGTCCCTCCGCCACTTCCCGCACCGCACGCCTCCTGCGCCACCCGGCGATCGCCGGGACCGTCGCGCCCCTCGCACGGGCGGACGGCGTCCTGATCGGCACGCCCGTCTACAAGGCCGCCCGATCGGGCCTGCTCAAGTCACTGCTCGACCTGCTCCCGCAGTGCGCCCTGACCGGCAAGACGGTGCTGCCGCCGGCCACGGGCGGCAGCACGGCCCACGTCCTGGCCGTCGACCAGGCGCTGCGCGGTGGTTCCGGTCAGTCGGTGGCCGAAGGCCATCTACCGGTGGGGCCTCCAGCCGCCGGCCGACCTGTCCCGCATCCGCCGGCCAGTCCTGGTGGCCAACGGCGAGAGCGACCGGATGGTGCCGAGCGAGAACACCCTCGACCTCGCCGCACGGCTGCCCCGGGGCGAACTCGTCCCCTCTACCCGGACGCCGGGCACGGCGGAATCTTCCAGTTCCACGACGCCTTCGCCATGGCGGGCGTCCGCGCCGCCACCCAGTCGGGCCTCGGCTGCGCCATGCTCCCCACGGCCCTCGCCGCCGACCACGAGGAGGCCGGCGGTCTG